>JAPYQD010000186.1 GCA_029937335.1 Gammaproteobacteria bacterium | reverse complement strand
GCTTAAAAGTAAATGAGGGATTAAACCCATCTCAAGCCTTCATCAAACTGGTTGAAGCTGAATTAACACAGATCATTGGTGGCAAAAATGAATCACTTGATTTAAAAACACAGCCGCCAGCTGTGGTCATGGTGGCCGGCCTACAGGGTGCAGGTAAAACCACTTCTATCGCCAAATTAGCGCGTTATTTAAAAGAGCGTGAAAACAAAAAAGTATTGGTAGTGAGCGCGGATGTTTATCGTCCTGCAGCTATTAAACAGCTAGAAGTATTGGCAGGCCAAGTTGGTGTAGATTTTTACCCATCAACGATTAATGATAAGCCAGAAAAAATCGTCGCTAGCGCTAAGAAGCATGCACAAAAACAATTTTTTGATGTGTTGTTGGTGGATACCGCGGGTCGTTTACATGTAGACAAAGCTATGATGGGCGAGATTAAAGCCTTGCAGAAGAAGGTTAACCCAATTGAAACCTTGTTTGTTGTTGACTCAATGACGGGTCAAGATGCTGCGCATACAGCCAAAGCTTTTGCCGATGCATTACCACTCACCGGTGTTATCTTAACCAAAACTGATGGTGATGCACGAGGTGGTGCAGCATTGTCTGTGCGCCACATTACCGGCAAGCCAATTAAGTTTTTAGGTGTCGGTGAAAAAATTGATGCACTAGAGCCGTTCCATCCTGATCGTGTGGTTTCACGCTTGCTTGGCATGGGTGACGTATTATCACTAGTAGAAGAAATCTCTCGTAAGGTTGATCATAAAAAAGCAGAAAAATCTGCCAAGAAAATGGCCAAAGGTCAGTTTGATTTAGGCGACATGCGTGATCAACTCTTACAAATGGAACAAATGGGTGGTATGGAGGCTTTAATGGATAAGCTACCCGGTATGGGGCAAATCCCACAAAGTGTTAAAAATCAAATGATAGGCGGTACTGATACTAAAAGAATGGTCGCGATTATCAATTCAATGACGCCAAAAGAGCGCTCACATATTAAGCTAATCAAAGGCTCACGTAAAAATCGTATTGCTAGAGGTTCTGGTACTAACCCTCAAGCTGTTAACAAGCTACTCAAACAGTTTGAAAAAATGCAAAAACAAATGAAAAAAATGGGTGGCGGAAAAATGAAAAAGATGATGGCTAAAATGAATCAAATGCAAGAAGGCGGACAAGCACCTGCAGGCATGCCAGATTTATCCAAAATGAAATTACCCGGTATGGGTAGTGGCAACAAATTTCCTTTTTAAGCTTTCACTGAAAAATTTCTGAAATTTTAAGAATTGCTTTAAAAATCTATAAAATTCTCTATAAGTAAGGCTTTAAAAGGATTTTTACGTCTTAAAAATGGCTTTTATTAGCTACCAGTGAGTGAAATAGGCCTTGCCTATAACAAAATGCAAAAATTTTGGAAATAATACCCCAGGGTAGCCTCTCTTGGCTAAAGCCAATTCACCTTCTCGAAATGGCTGGATTTTCACCAAAATAACAAGTATTTTTATTTGATGCGGTATCGGGCAGACTGAGCATGCGCTTGCAAGCCTTCACCATCTGCGAGAGTGG
>JAPYQD010000185.1 GCA_029937335.1 Gammaproteobacteria bacterium | reverse complement strand
TTTGGCAAATGGGTGATACTGGCCCGTGCGGCCCATCGAGTGAGATTTTTTATGACCATGGTGAAGATGTTGCTGGCGGTCCGCCAGGCCATGCTGATGAAGATGGTGATCGCTATATTGAGATTTGGAATCTTGTATTTACTCAATACGATAAACAAGAAGATGGTTATCTGAAGCCGCTTGCTGCTCCTTGTGTGGATACGGGTATGGGTCTTGAGCGCTTAGCAGCCGTATTGCAGCACGAGAACAACAACTACGATACCGATGGCTTTAAAAGCCTAACCAAGGCCGTGGTTGATTTAACCCCGAAAGCCAATGGCGTTAAAACGGATAATGCATCAGTGCGAGTCATTGCAGATCATATTCGTTCAACGGCGTTTATGATTGTGGATGGGGTGATACCATCGAATGAAGGCCGTGGTTATGTGCTGCGCCGTATTATTCGCCGTGCGATTCGTCATGGCCATAAGATTGGTATTGATAAGGTGTTTTTCTATCGTTTAGCGCCGGTTTTGGCGTTGGAAATGAAAGACGTATATCCAGAGTTGAAGAAAACCTTAGCGAATGTGGAGAAAGTACTCAAACGTGAAGAACAGCGCTTTGCTCAAACACTAGATCAAGGTATGAATATTTTAGAAGATGCGATTACCAATTTAAAAGGTAGTCAGATTGACGGCGAAACTGTATTTAAGCTTTATGATACATTTGGTTTTCCGGTGGATCTAACTGCGGATGTTGCACGCGAGCGCGATCTCACTATTGATATGCCGGGCTTTGAAGCTGAAATGACTAAGCAACGTGATAGAGCGCGTTCAGCAGGAGATTTTAAGACTACGCAAAAAGGCGTTGATATTAGTGATGCGACAGAGTTTTTGGGCTATGAGCAATTAGAAAATAGCTCATCTGTGCAAGCATTAATTAAAGATGGTGAATTAGTTGACAGCATTGAGGCAGGTGATAATGCCATTATCGTTTTAGCAGAGTCAAGTTTTTATGGTGAGTCGGGTGGTCAAGTGGGTGATTCTGGTGCTTTGTCGAACAAAGACATTGATTTTGAAGTGGGCAATACACAAAAACAAAAATCAGGCGCTTTTGAGCATCATGGTGTTTTGAGTAGTGGCATATTAAAAGTAGGGGATGTGGTGAGTGCTTCGGTGGATAAAAACCGTCGCAAGCGTATTGCACGTAACCATTCAGCAACACATCTACTCCACGCCGCACTGCGTGCTGTATTGGGTGAAAGCGTTACTCAGAAAGGTTCATTGGTTGATGGCGACAAACTGCGTTTTGATTTCTCTCACGATGAGGTAATCTCTAAGGCTGACCTAGATAAGATTGAAGGCATGGTTAATCGTAAGATTTTAGGTAATACCAAGGTGCATACGGATGTGACGGATATTGAAACGGCTAAAAAGAATGGCGCCATGGCGCTGTTTGGTGAAAAATACGGCGATACTGTACGTGTACTGACCATGGGTAAAGACGATTTCTCAGTAGAGCTGTGTGGTGGTACGCATGTGAATCAGCTAGGTGATATCGGCTTGTTTAGAATTACTTCTGAAGGTGGTA
>JAPYQD010000184.1 GCA_029937335.1 Gammaproteobacteria bacterium | reverse complement strand
GTTGATTTTAATCAAGACGGAAAAATTGATTTATTTTCAGATCCAATTGATGCCATTGGGTCAATTGCCAATTATTTTGACAAACACCAATGGCACGACTTTGGCGAGATCGCACGCCCTATTTCACTATCAAGTACACAGTTAAAATACGCCAAACGCTCTACCAACAAGCCCAAAAAAAATACTCAATATTGGCGCAACAAAGGTTTAAGTATCGACCCAGACATTCCTAATAAAACCAAACTCGCCTTCATTCGCTTGCCGCAACAAAAAATTGACGAAACCTGGCTCACTTTTTGGAATTTCTATGTACTAACCCGTTATAATCACGATAATAGATATGCCATGGCCGCCTACCAATTATCAAAAAAAATAAAGCAACAATTCAATCAAAATAATCACTAAAAAAAATATGAAATATCAATTACTTATAAAGAAAATATCAACCTTATTTATTGTTGCAATTAGCATCACTTCGCTTAACCTTCAAGCCGCTATTTTTATCACACCAAAACAACCCTCCATCAATGCGGCCTCATACGTTGTACTTGACTACAACTCAGGTGCTATTATTGCCTCAAACAAGCCTCATGAAAAACGTGCACCAGCCAGCTTAACCAAGTTAATGACGGCTTATGTGGTTTTCCAACTCATTCAAGATGGCAGAGCAAGCTTAGAAGATGATGTAAAAATTAGTGAAAAAGCTTGGAAAACCATGGGTTCAAAAAGTTTTGTTGAAGTGGGAAAAACCATCAAACTTAAAATCTTACTTAAAGGCATGATTATCCAATCAGGCAATGACGCTGCAGTCGCTCTAGCAGAGCATATTGCTGGCACAGAAGGTACTTTTACCGCTTATATGAATGAATACGCGCAAGGACTTGGAATGCGCAATACACGCTTTGAAAACGCCTCTGGTCTCGACTATAAAGATCAGCACACCACGGCGTCTGACATGGCTAAATTAGCTTCCGCTACCATTAAAGATTTCCCAGAATTCTATCCTTGGTACAGCGAAAAAGAATTCACTTATCATGATATTAAACAACGCAATCGTAACAAACTCTTATGGAGCGACAAAACAGTTGATGGTCTAAAAACTGGCTTTACCAAAAAAGCAGGCTATAACTTAGTCGCAAGCGCTAATCGCATGGATATGCGCCTAATCTCTGTGGTATTAGGCTCAACCAGTGTTGAAGCACGCACCTCACAAACACAAAAAATTCTTGACTATGGTTTTCGTTTTTTCGAAACCAAAAATATTGGCACTATCACCAAGAGTGTGCCAATCAGCAACTCTACCAAAGATGAAATCAAAGTCGGCCTTCAAGACTCAAAAGCAATCACGCTAGCACGTGGTCAATACAAATTATCTCAACAAGCGATTGAGTTAAATGCCGGACTCTCTGCACCCATCAAAAAAGGTGACAGTATCGGAAATTTAGTCATTAAATTTGAAGGTAAAAATCTTGCAAAACTGCCACTTGTTGCACTTGAAGATGCACCAGAAGCTGGATTCTTTAGTCAAATTTGGAACTGGATATTATCCCTACTAGGGCTTTAATGGTCTA
>JAPYQD010000183.1 GCA_029937335.1 Gammaproteobacteria bacterium | reverse complement strand
CCACCTTTGATGGATCTTTTCCTGAGAATGCACCACCACCGTGACGCGCCATACCACCGTAAGTATCAACAATAATCTTACGACCAGTTAGGCCGGCATCACCCACCGGGCCACCAATCACAAAATGACCGGTTGGATTAATGTGGAATGTGGTTGAATCGGTTAGCCACTCGCTAGGCAAAACTGGCTTAATAACTTCTTCTAAAATAGCTTCGCGCAAATCGTCTAATGAGACGCCTTCATCGTGCTGGGTAGAAAGTACCACCGCATCAATACCGACAATTTTATGACCATCATAATGACAAGAAACCTGTGATTTTGCATCGGGACGTAACCACGGCAACGTCCCATTTTTCATTAGTTCTGCTTGTTTGGCAACCAAGCGATGTGCGTATAACACCGGCGCTGGCATCAGTACATCCGTGGCGTTACAAGCATAACCAAACATTAAGCCTTGGTCGCCTGCACCTTGCTCATGGTCTGATGATTCATCCACACCCATGGCGATATCTTGTGATTGCTCGCCCAATAAATTAGTAATATCACAAGTGTGGCCATTAAAACCGTATTCTTCTTTGTCGTAACCAATACCAATAATCGTATCACGTACGATTTGGTCATAATCAATGTTAGCACCAGTGGTGATCTCACCCGCTAGTACAACGTGATTATCTTTAACTAAAGTCTCAACCGCAACGCGTGAGTTTTTGTCTTGGGTTAATGCTGCATCTAAAATAGCATCAGAAATTTGGTCACAAACTTTATCTGGGTGACCAGCAGAAACAGATTCGGAAGTAAAAATCATTTTTGTTCTCCTTATGAACGTTAAAAAACCCTTGTCAAGAAGGGTTTTCAATTAAGAAGAACGCCTGCTTTAGCTTGTTTTAACTATTTAAGTAGTAACGCTAGCAATCGGGACAAATCAGCGTGTGGTTGGAATTATAACGAAGAATTTTATAAAGTAAAGTTCATTCTAAACTTATTTTCAGTGCAAGCGCACTAACGAATGGGGTGGCCATAATGCTAACCACTAAAATGGTTGCTAAGAAATACAACTGACCAGTGATGTCTAAGCCAAATTGTGCCTGAGAAACGGCACTTGAGGCGAAGATCAAAATTGGAATATATAAAGGTAAGATTAATAACGACAACAACATGCCTGAGTTTTTAATACCAACAATCAGTGAAGCGCCAATAGCACCAATCAAGCTTAAACTGGGTGTGGCCAGCAATAGTGTTAGCATTAATACTTTAACACTTTCTCCATCTAGAAATAAGAACAAACCTAATAAAGGAGACAATAAGATAATTGGAATGCCAGTTAAGATCCAATGAGCAGTAATCTTAGACAAAATAAGCAAGGGCAATGAATGATGAGAAATCACCATTTGCTCTAACACACCGTTTTCAAAATCATGATGAAACAAAGCGTTTAACGAGAGTAATACCGCCAACATACTGGCTACCCAAATAATACCTGCGGCAATTTGTGAAAGTGTTGCGGCCTCTGGGCTAATTGCCAGTGGAAATAAAGACACTGAAATTACAAAAAATAACAACGGATTAAGTACACTTGATGGATTGCGAATCGCCACACGTAAA
>JAPYQD010000029.1 GCA_029937335.1 Gammaproteobacteria bacterium | reverse complement strand
TTGATCGTTTTCAAACTTTTAGCACACCTTTCACACTGAGTAATGCCAAACAAGCGCTGTTAGCATTTAAGGGCGATGTTTACAACGGCATCGATGCACCGAGTTTGTCATTGGATGATTTTGAATTTGCGCAAGGTCATTTGCGCATGTTGTCTGGCTTATATGGCGTTATTAGACCACTTGATTTAATACAGCCTTACCGTTTAGAAATGGGAACCAAGCTCAAAAATAGTCAAGGAAAAAATCTGTATGAATTTTGGGGTGATCAGATCTCACAAGTGCTGAATGAAGATGAGTCTGAAGTGATTATTAACCTAGCGTCTAATGAATATTTTAAAGGCATTGATAAAAAATCGATCAATGCTAAGATTGTTAATATTGCTTTTAAAGAACTTAAAAACGATACTTATAAAATTATCGGTATTTACGCAAAACGCGCGCGCGGTTTGATGGTGAACTATATGATTAAAAACAGACTCACCGATCCAGAATTACTCAAAGATTTTAATGTTGAAGGTTATCAATTTAGGCAAACTATGTCTGATGATTTAACATGGGTATTTACTCGCGATTAAGCGCACTTATTCCTGACCAATCTTGCGTACTTTGTGCAGAAAGCGCCAAGTTTTGTGTGTGTCACGAGTGTGAGTCTAGCTTTAGTAATCATCAGCCCAGGTGTAAATCTTGTGCCCACCCTATTGGTGGAAAATTAGATTTTTGTGGGCAATGTTTAGCACACGCCCCAGCTTTTAATCACGCTTATACTTTGTATGATTACCAAGATGCCATTGCAGACTTAATCAAAATTTTTAAGTTTGATCATCGACTTTGTGTGGGCGATTATTTTTCCCATCAATTGTATGACTTGTATCAGTCTATTGTTAGCAAAGGGGTTGAATATGATGCCATCATTCCCATGCCGCTGAGCCGCAGTAGAATAGCAGAGCGTGGCTATAACCAAGTGCTGGAGTTACTCAATGTGATTAGTAAAAAAACCAACATAATAATTGACACTCATAGCATTAATCGAATTAAAGCTACACAGCCACTATCAACCCTTAACCCCGAACAACGCAGACAAGAAATCAAAGGTGCTTTTAGTGTTAAACCGATGCCCTATAGTAAAGTTCTACTAGTCGATGACGTGATGACCACAGGCTCAAGTTTGAATGAATTAGCAAGTACCATATTAAAAAATACAGACGTGAAATATTGCGATGTAATGACGCTGGCCAGAGCAGAATCAAAGTTTAATTAAAAAGCACTAACCCCAGCAATACCTTGCGCACCAATTTTTAGTGTTTTATCTAAATCTTCTAAATCCATACCGCCTAAAAAATACACAGGGATATTGAGTTTTCTCACCACTTCTTCAGCAGCTTTCCAGCCTATTGGAATAGTTTCAGGGTGGGTCTGCGTGGCTTGTACAGGCGAAATGACGACAAAATCTGCGCCGATTTCTTGTGCTTTGAGTGCCTCATCTAGGCTATGAGTAGAAGCGCCGAGTAGTTTGTTTTCATCACACGGATTTTTGTTTAGCTTTAACATCTCATCGGTGGTGATATGCCAACCATCACAATGAGATTCATCAAAGCTTTTATCAATGGTATTAATCAATAATTTAACGTTATGTTGTTTACATTTGTCGTGAAGTTCTGCGATAAAGTGATTATCTAGCGTAGTTTTGCTTCGAAGCTGGATTAGGCTAATATCTTGTGTCATTTTTTCGTCAAATTTTTTCATCCAAGACTCACTTTGATGATTAGTTGATGGGGTAATCCAGTATTTATTGGGCAAAGTGATTGAATTAATAAAGGCTTTCATGGTCGGTAGCAGTTGGTAGTTGTGCAGTTCTTGTACAGATACCCAAGCGATTTGTTGTCCTTCTATGCCTAACGGTGTGTTTTGGTATTGATCGATATTGTAAATGCATAACTCAACCATTCTGTCGGCATAGGTATGTTGCATTGTTTGGTGTAGGCTTAAAGTATTAACCTTAACGCCTAACTCTTCATTAAGCTCTCTAATGATGGTTTCTTCAGTGGTTTCATCGCTCTCTATCTTGCCACCAGGTAACTCCCAAAAACCAGCCATGAATTGATGATCTTGCCGTTTAGCAATGAGTATTTGCCCAGATTCATTACGCAAAACACCAACAACTGCCTTGATTATCTTCATTCTGATGACCTAATGGTAAAATACCAGTATTTTAGCATTGAGCAAGCATTTGAACTTAACGGATAAAATTCAAATATTAAAGCCACACACTGCCTTACTCAAAGGTAATTTGATGGGCATTGAGAAAGAAGGTTTAAGGGTTTCGAGAAAGGGCGGAATTTCCCAAGCGCCTCATCCGAAAGCGTTCGGTTGCGCATTGACGCATCCAAACATTACCACTGATTTTTCTGAGTCACTGATTGAGCTGGTCACACCACCACTACATAGCGCCGAAGCAGCGTTATCATTTTTATCAAAAACTCAGCAATACTTGTACCACCACCTGCCCAAAGATCAAAGCTTTTGGCCAGCCTCTATGCCCTGTGTGATTCGTGGTGAAACTTATATTCCGATTGCCCGGTATGGCTCATCTAATCGCGGCATGATGAAGACAATCTATAGAAAGGGCTTGGCCAATCGTTATGGTAGCGTGATGCAAACCATTGCCGGTATTCATTTTAATTATTCATTTTCAACTGATTTTTTTGAGGCTTATCGAGCCAAAAAAGCACCTAAAGCAACGCTGAGAGATTTTACCGATCAGAGTTATATGGGCCTTACCCGTAATGTGGTACGTTATGGCTGGCTGATCCCGTATTTATTTGGCGCATCGTCTGCCGTTTGTAAATCATTTTTGAAAGGCTATCATCAGCACTCGCTGGTTGAGTTTAACGATTCTACTTTGTATGAACCGTATGCTACATCACTACGTATGGGTGATATTGGTTATCAGAATTTACGTGAAGATGAAGCGGGTGTTAAAGCCAACTACAACTCTTTAGGGCATTATATTCACAGTTTGAAATCCGGTATGCAAACCTCATGCCGAGAGTATGAAGCCATTGGGCTTAAGGCACAAGGCGAATACCAACAGTTGAACACCAATATTCTTCAAATTGAAAATGAGTATTACGCCTCAGTCCGCCCTAAACCGTTAGTATTAGGGGGTAAAAAACCACTCGATGCTTTACAAGATCAAGGTATTGGTTATATCGAATTACGTTCGCTCGATATTAATCCGCTCTTGCCGCTAGGTATTGATCAAACTCAAATTCATTTTTTAGAAGTTTTTATGCTGTTTTGCTTATTAGAAACATCCCCTGCTATTTCGAGTCGTGAACAATTTGACATTGATAATAATGATCATTTGGTTGCACATGAAGGCCGAAAACCTAATTTAAACTTAATCCATAAGGGTCAGTCTATTACATTGGAGAAGTTGGGCTCAGACAGTATGAATAAAATTTATTTATGCGCTGAATTATTAGGTGAGAAATATCAAGATGCTGTCAAGCAAATGACAAGACGTATTAATAATGCAGACTTAACACCTTCGGCAGTGACACTGAGTGAAATGAAAAATCGCAACCAAGGATTTTTTGACTATACCAATACGTTATCCAAACAACATCGAAGAGAGTTTCTAGAAAAATCCATTGACTCGGATCACTTTAACTATTTAGACCAACAAACCCAGCTCTCTTGTGCGCAGCAACTCGAGATAGAACAAGCGGATAATTTAAGCTTCGATGATTATTTAAGCCACTATTTTACAGATGAGTAAATCAACAACAATTTGTGCATTAGCGAGCGCTTTAGGGCAAGGCGGTATTGGCGTGGTACGCGTATCAGGGCCACAATCAGGTGCAATCGCTCAAACAATGCTAGGCCGTATACCCAAGGCACGTTATGCGCATTATGGCTCGTTCTTTAACCAAGAAGGTATTGAGATTGACAAGGGTGTGGCTTTATTTTTTCCAGGGCCACATTCCTTTACCGGTGAGGATGTGCTCGAGCTCCAAGGCCACGGCGGTATCTTGGTGATGCGATCTTTGTTAGAATCGGCGATGGCATTAGGTGCAGTTGCTGCCGAGCCAGGTGAATTTTCAAAGCGCGCCTTTCTTAATGGCAAGATGGACTTGGTGCAAGCTGAGGCTGTGGCCGATATTATTGACGCCAGTTCTGAGCAATCTGCTCGTTCGGCACTCCGGTCTTTATCCGGTGAGTTTTCTAATCAAGTGAACGCATTGACCAAAGCATTGATTGAGCTACGTGTGTTTGTAGAAGCGACCATTGATTTTTCCGATGAAGAAATTGATTTCTTAGCTTCTGGCGAGGTTAAATTAAAAGTAGAACAGATTGAAAGTGACATCCAAAATATTTTAAGTTCTGCTGAACAAGGCGCCATTCTTAGAGAGGGCTTAACCGTTGCTATTGCTGGAAAACCCAATGCCGGTAAGTCGTCTTTGCTAAACGCACTAACCCAAGTCTCTAGTGCGATTGTGACAGACATTGCCGGCACCACACGGGATGTTCTAAAGGAAACCATTCATGTGAATGGTATGCCACTTAATATTATTGATACTGCAGGTCTACATATCAGTGAAGACAAAATAGAGCAAGAAGGCATCAAAAGAGCACACTCTGAGATTGAACGCGCTGATGTGGTTTTGATGGTGTTTGATGCACAAGACAAAGCCCCAGATTTGTCGATTTTGCCAAGTGGTATAGAGGGGAAACCAATCATTTTAATTAAGAATAAGGTGGATTTAACCGGCGAATCAACTGGCATAACGCATAATGATGAACAGACTCAGTTATCGCTCTCAGCTAAACAATCAAAAGGGATTGATTTGCTCAGGCAAGAGCTCTCAAGTATTGCTGGTCTAAGTGATACCGGCGAAGGCGTATTGCTAGCCAGAAAGCGTCATATTATCGCTCTAGAATCTGCCCTAGATTCAACCCGTTATGCCCTAGATCAGCTGAATAATAATGCCAGTGAGTTGGTTGCTGAAGATTTGCGCCAAGCCGCCCAATACTTAGGTAGTATCACCGGTGAGTTCTCATCTGATGATTTGTTGGGTGAAATATTCTCATCCTTCTGTATTGGTAAATAATTGATATTTATGGGCATTAAAACAAAATTTTATCTTTACTTGTTAGTTACCATTGCTTTATCGCCCCTATTGGTTAGTGAAGTGGTATTGGTTTATCAGTCACCTAATGGGCTAGACATCACCTTAGTAGTATTAATTTTGTTGATTTATTTGGGTTTATATCTTGCAATTCGTAAAGATTTTTTATTGCCGTTTAGTGATTTACAAAAATGGGTCATTGATTACAATATTGATCAAAGCGCACGTCTTAATGATGAGCAAAAAACCACCTTTCAGCCAGTAGCAACCGCAATCAACCATTTGATTGAAGAAAATCAATACCTATATGACGACATGGAAGATATCTTGCAAAAGCAAATCCAGCGTCTCAGTAAAAAATCCGCCTCATTGGAAACCCTCTACGGCGTTTCGTCAAAACTTAATTCAATGCATTCTACTGAGGAATTATTTGAGCATTTTTTAGATATTTTTGTCAATATGACGGGCGCTGCCTCTGGCGTAGTGCGCAGTTTGAGCGATGAAGGCGAGTTGCATTTGGTCGCCCAACGTGGTGTAATTGATCAAGAAGGGCAAATGACTGACGTGCTTAGTAGCGATTGCTTCTGTGGCGAAGTGTCCATGGCGCAAGATGTTAACGTGCAGTTTAGTGTGCATACTTGTGCCAAATGTGTGGGTAACCAATCTGAAGCCAAAGCCAATGTCGGTACGATTTTCATTCCACTGAGATATCACGGAAAAACTTTAGGCGTGTTCAATTTATTCTTTGATACTGAGCCATCATTGGCTTTTGATGAACGTGCATTATTAGAATCAATTGCTGATAATATCGCCATTGCATTGGACAAAGCTAGACTCGATGAAGAAACCAAACGCATGGCGCTTTCACAAGAACGCCTGTTTTTATCACAAGAGATCCACGACTCTTTGGCGCAAACAATCTATAGCTTAAAACTACAAGTGACCGTTTTAGATGACATGCTCAAACAAGGCGCTAAAGCTGAGGCGAGTGATAAAGTTGCTAGTTTGCAGTTTAATATCACTCAGGCCAACCAAGAATTAAGAGAACTGATGTGTAATTTCCGTGTGCCACTCGACCCTAAGGGTATTGAGGTGTCGTTAGAAAATTTGGCTAATCGCTTTAAAACTGAAGAAGGGGTGGCCACTTATCTACATATAGAAGGTAAGCTTAATTTTCCGCCAGAAACAGAAATGCAAATTATGCGTATTACTCAAGAGGCATTGTCCAATATTCGTAAGCATGCCAAGGCTCGCAATGTAAGAATTTTGCTATCAGCTGAACCTAATTGCCAATTATTGATTGAGGATGATGGTGTTGGCTTTAAAAAAAATCAGTTTGATACTGAGGTAATGGGGAATAATATTGGCATGAATATTATGAAAGAGCGAGCGGGTCAAATGGGTGCTAGTATTGAGATTGAATCTGAAGCTGATGAAGGCACTCGGGTGATTGTCTCATTTAAGGAAGCATCATGAAAGTTTATATTATTGACGACCATGCCTTATTTCGTAATGGGTTAATCTCATTATTGGAATCAAGAAAGATTAACGCCAGAGCAGCGGCTTCGCCCGAGCAAGGCTTGGAAGAAATCCCCACCTTATCACTAGACATTATCTTATTGGATTTACGTATGCCTGCCATGTCAGGGATCGAAGTATTAAAAACATTAAAAGAGCAAGGGGAACAAACCCCGATTGTGATGTTAACCACCAGTACTGAAGAGCATGATTTACGTGATTGCCTAAAATACGGAGCCCAAGGTTACTTGTTAAAAGACATGGACCCTGATGAATTGGTTAATGCTTTAAATGAGATAGTAACGGGCTCTATTATAGTGGCACAAGACATGACCCATGTATTAGCCAAGGCGCTTAGAAATGAGTTAACCGACAATGAAGCGACCTTTGATTCGCTCACCAATCGAGAAAAGGAAGTGGCCTGTCAAGTGGCGCACGGGCATAGTAATAAAGTTATTGCCAGAGAATTAGGTATTTCAGATGGCACGGTTAAACTACATGTGAAATCAATCTTGAAAAAACTTTCGCTCAGTTCCCGAGTTGAGGTGGCGGTAATGATCACTGAAAAAGGCTACTGTAGATAAACTGACAATGGAGAATTGATAGTTGACAATCAAAAGCAGATTTTATTAATAAAATGAGTATTGCCTTAAAAGAAGCGAATGAAACAGAGTATTGGTTGCAGCTACTCAAAGATAGTGAGTATATAAGTGAGCAGAATTTTAAGTCTATACATAATGATAGCGTGGAACTTATAAAGCTCTTAGTTAGTATAGTAAAATCTTCAAAAATAAATAAATAATTATCAATTTTTAACTTTCAATTTTCAATTAAACACATGGATGGATATCAAAGACTTGTTGTTAAAGCGTTACGCTCAGTAGATGAAGTACTGCCCTGGGATTTAGAAGAAGAAATAGAGCAAAACCCTGAGTTAATTGTATTAGACATTAGAGAGCCAGATGAGTTTGAGATGATGCACATTAAAAGCTCACTTCATGTGCCTAGAGGCGTGTTAGAAGGCGCCTGTGTTTGGAACTATGATGACACCATTCCAGCATTGGCACAAAGCAGAGATCAAAATATTGTTGTGGTTTGTCGCTCAGGCAACCGCAGCGCATTGGCCGCACTAACAATGCAACAAATGGGCTTTGAACAGGTTCGTTCACTGAAGTTAGGCATTAAAGGTTGGAATGATAACGACCTAGAAATGCTTAATAATCAAGGAGATATTGTCGATATTAATCAAATCGATGAATGGCTAAATAGAGCTGTACCTGAGGATAAATTAAAGCCTTGATTTTTGCTCTGCAAATTAATTTATAAAAAAACAAGGATAGTGCTTGACGCACAAAATATTCTACGTATAATTCACCCCTTTCACCGAGACAGAAAAGTAAAAACTTCTGGACACGGTAGCTCTTTAAAAATATATCAAACAACTTGTGTGGGCACTCGTACAATAAAAATTGTGCAGTGCACACGAAACAATTGCATTTATTTGTGATTGTTCCGACAAAACAAAAGCAAAATCAGCTTTTAAAAAAATTGAACGCAAAGCGCATTTATTTATAAATGTTGCCAATGTTCTAAATAGTTAGAATTAAACTGAAGAGTTTGATCCTGGCTCAGATTGAACGCTGGCGGTATGCTTAACACATGCAAGTCGAACGGAAACGATGGAAGCTTGCTTCCAGGCGTCGAGTGGCGGACGGGTGAGTAACGCGTAGGAATCTACCTGATAGTGGGGGATAGCCCAGAGAAATCTGGATTAATACCGCATAATCTCTATGGAGTAAAGTGGGGGATCTTCGGACCTCACGCTATCAGATGAGCCTGCGTAAGATTAGCTAGTTGGTGAGGTAAAAGCTCACCAAGGCGACGATCTTTAGCTGGTCTGAGAGGATGATCAGCCACACTGGGACTGAGACACGGCCCAGACTCCTACGGGAGGCAGCAGTG
>JAPYQD010000182.1 GCA_029937335.1 Gammaproteobacteria bacterium | reverse complement strand
TTAAAGGTATTACCGAATTTATCGATGAAGATACAAAAGAAGCACTGGAAAAATTAGGTCGCCCTATTTTGGTGATTGAAGGCCCGCTGATGGATGGTATGAACGTGGTTGGTGATCTGTTTGGCGATGGAAGAATGTTCTTACCACAAGTAGTGAAATCTGCCCGGGTAATGAAAAAATCAGTGGCTTGGTTAGATCCTTTTTTAGAAGAAGAAAAACAAGGTTGTGGCGTTAGAACCCAAGGCAAGATCCTCATGGCTACCGTTAAAGGTGATGTGCACGATATTGGTAAAAATATTGTTGGCGTGGTTTTGTCTTGTAACAACTATGAGATTATTGATTTGGGTGTGATGGTGCCTGCTGAAACTATCCTTGAAACTGCCATTAAAGAAAATGTGGATATTATTGGCTTGTCTGGCTTAATCACCCCATCACTCGATGAAATGGTGTTTGTGGCCAAAGAAATGACGCGCCGAGGTTTTGAACTGCCCTTATTGATTGGTGGTGCTACGACTTCAAAAGCACACACAGCGGTTAAGATTGAGCCGCAGTATGACAAGGGTGTGTTTTACGTTAAAGACGCTTCTAAAGCCGTTGGTGTTGCTACTTCACTGTTATCAGAAAAATTAAAACCAGCCTTAGTGCAAAGCACCAAAGAAGAATACGAAGAAGTACGAGTACGGCGTGCTAGCAAAGGCAAGACCAAACTTATTAGTCTTGAAGCTGCTAGAAAGAACAAGCCTAAACTCAAGTTTGATCAAATCACCACGCCAAACAAATTGGGTGTTCATGTGTTTGAAGATTATGATCTGAATGAAATTTTTGAATTTATTGACTGGGTACCATTCTTCCGTACTTGGGAGCTTGCTGGAAAATTTCCTGATATTTTGACTGATGAAGTTGTGGGTGAATCTGCGTCGGCACTGTTTAAAGATGCAAAAGCCATGTTTAAGAAAGTCATGGATGAAAAGTTACTCCAAGCCAATTCTGTTGTAGGCATCTTCCGTGCCAATAGTGTAAATGAAGACATTGAACTCACTGATGAGAATGGTAAAGTATTAATGACACTCAACCAATTGCGCCAACAGCTAGATAAAAAAGGCAACACCCCTAACTTCTGTCTGAGTGATTTTATCGCCCCTAAAGACGGTGGTGTGCAAGATTATATGGGTGCATTTGCAGTCACAGCTGGTATTAATATCGACCCATTAGTAGCGGCTTATGAAGCCGACCACGATGACTACAACTCCATTATGATTAAAGCCGTGGCTGACCGTTTTGCTGAAGCCTTTGCTGAGATGATGCATTATAAATTCCGTACTGAGCTCTGGGGTTATAGCGATGAAGGCATTAATAATGATGAATTTATTGAAGAAAAATACCGTGGCATTCGCCCTGCGCCTGGCTACCCTGCTTGCCCTGAACACAGTGAAAAAGAAAAACTATGGGATTTACTCGACGTAGAGAAAAATACCGGCATGACGCTTACCAGTTCTTACGCAATGCTGCCAACAGCATCAGTAAGTGGTTGGTACTTTGCGCATCCTGAATCGCGTTACTTTGGTGTGGCAAAAATCAATCAACAACAAGTTGAAGATTACGCCAAGCG
>JAPYQD010000181.1 GCA_029937335.1 Gammaproteobacteria bacterium | reverse complement strand
GCACCACAGACAAAATCACACAGTACGGCGGCAGAATAATCTACAATTAAATCAATACTTAGATCCTTAATACCAATAAAACCTTTCTTTAAATCCAGAGACTTAATCTCATCATCACTTGCCAATTCAAATTCACCGAATAAATTATGCGCTTTAATTTCATTAAGCTCATGATCACCACGAAGGGCTAATGCTTTAAAACCATTCTTGGTTTTAATAATCAAAGTTTTAATACATTCAGATTGATCAATATTTAAAAAATCAGCCACTTCTTCAATACTGGTTTTCTTCTTAGTCAACACTTGCTCTTCAGTCGCTTGCGCTTGACAGATTGTCTCTTGTTTAGAAAAAGCAACTTTTTCAATATTGGCCGCATAGTCAGATTCATCTGAAAAGCAAATCGCATCTTCACCGCTGTCTGCCAATACATGAAACTCATGCGAGCTATCACCACCAATCGAACCAGAATCTGCCAATACAGAGCGATAATCCAAACCTAGGCGATCAAAGATATTGCAATAAGTTTGGTGCATTAATGTATAAGTCTGTTGTAAGGAGTCTTGGTCTAAATGGAATGAGTAAGAATCTTTCATGATAAATTCACGAGAGCGCATCACCCCAAAACGCGGACGTATTTCATCGCGGAATTTGGTTTGAATTTGATAAAAATTCATCGGCAATTGCTTGTAACTACGTAAATACTGAGCGGCCAAAGTAGTGATCACTTCTTCATGTGTTGGGCCTAAGCAAAACTCACGACCATGTCGATCTTTAAAGCGTAATAGTTCAGGGCCGTACTGATCCCAACGACCAGAGGCCTGCCAAAGCTCTGCCGGTTGTGCAACAGGCATTAACACCTCTTGCGCTCCTGCTTTATCCATCTCTTGTCGAATAATCAACTCAACTTTTTTCAGTACTCTAACACCCATTGGCAAATATGAATATAAGCCAGAAGCCAGTTTAGAAATTAACCCAGCACGAATCATCAATTGATGAGAAATCACTTTAGCATCATTCGGCGCTTCTTTTTGAGTTGGAATTAAAAGATTGGTGGTTTTCATATAAAATGAAGATAGATTTTTAAATAATTATTCTAATTTTACCCGAGACCCTTGTATAAATAACGATTATGACTGACATTCAAACTTTATTAATTTGGGTAATTCCAGTACTCTTTGCCATTACCGTACATGAAACTGCACACGGCTGGGTGGCGAGTAAACTTGGCGATCATACGGCAAGAATGATGGGGCGTTTAACCCTTAACCCTATCAAGCATATTGACCCAGTTGGCACTATCTTGGTACCCACCCTACTTTATCTTTCCTCTGCAGGCTTTCTATTTGGCTGGGCCAAACCTGTACCTATTAACTTTAGTGCACTCAGATCTCCTAAAAAAGACATGCTTTGGGTGGCACTTGCTGGTCCAGGAGTGAATTTACTAATGGCAATTGGATGGTTGATTATTGTTGCCATTGCAAACACTCTCAACATGCCATTTTTAGAATTAATGGGTGGTGCAGGTATTTTTGTCAATTTGTTATTGGCAATTTTTAACCTGCTGCCGATTCCTCCTCTAGATGGTGGTCGAGTCATTAGTTCTTTATTGCCA
>JAPYQD010000180.1 GCA_029937335.1 Gammaproteobacteria bacterium | reverse complement strand
TTAAGATTCAAGTGCAGCGTTTTAAAGGCTTAGGGGAAATGAACCCTTCTCAACTGCGAGAAACCACCATGCTGCCTGACACTAGGCGCCTTATTCAGCTTACACTAGAGAACCCATTACAGGTTTTTCAAACTATGGATATGTTGTTAAGTAAAAAACGCGCACCAGACCGTAAAAAATGGCTAGAAGAAAAAGGCAATTTAGCCAATGTCTAGGGCTGTTATTCTGCTATCCGGTGGCCTAGACTCTACTACCACCCTTGCCATTGCTAAATCCCAAGGCTTTGAATGTTACGCACTGAGCTTTGATTACGGGCAAAAACAAAAATCAGAATTAATCTCAGCTACCGAAATCGCCAAACATTTTGGCGCTGTTGAACATCGTATTATGCATATATCTTTATCAGATTTCGGCGGTTCAGCACTCACTGATGATGATATTGAAGTGCCTGAATTTAAAGAAAGTGATGAAATTCCCATTACTTACGTACCCGCACGCAACACCATCTTTTTATCTTTTGCCATGGCTTGGGCTGAAGTGCTAGATTGTCAATCTATCTTTATCGGTGTTAATGCACTTGATTATTCAGGTTACCCCGATTGCCGACAAGCTTATATTGATGCCTTCGAAAACATGGCAAACTTAGCCACTAAACAAGGCGTGGAAGGTCAAAAGCTTTCTATTGTCACCCCACTAATTGACCTTAATAAGGCTGATATTATTAAAATAGGCTTGTCTTTAGGGGTGGATTACTCGATAACAACTACCTGCTATCAAGCCAACGAAAAGGGTGAAGCTTGCGGTGTTTGCGATGCTTGTGAATATCGAAAAATTGGCTTTAAATCTGCCGGAATTTCTGACCCCACTCGATACCAATAAATATTTTAAATTTAGTCTTTCATGAGCACTATTTGGAGATAAAATAATAGTTTTAATCTATTAAGGGAATAACAAATGAGTATCGAGGAAAGAGTAAAGAAAGTTGTAGCTGAGCAGTTGGACGTAAGTGGCGACATTGACAACAATGCTTCTTTTATTGACGATTTAGGTGCAGATTCTTTAGACACTGTTGAATTAGTAATGTCTCTTGAAGAAGAGTTTGACTGTGAGATCCCTGATGATCAAGCAGAAAACATTACAACGGTTCAACAAGCGATCGACTACGTTAACAATAATTTGTAATTTCCGTTTAGTGATATAAACGAATAAGGTGCTTTCTTCTTAGAATTAAGCGCCTTTTTTTATCTTAATTAAGAAATAATTATGAGCAAAAGAAGAGTTGTTATTACCGGTATGGGTATTGTTTCACCGGTTGGGAATAGTGTTGAAGAATCTTGGTCAAATATTCTTGCGGGTAAGTCTGGCATTAATTCGCTCACCAATCTTGAAACCGAAGGCCAGGCTGTTAAGTTTGGCGGCTCAGTTAAAAATTTCGAAATTACAGATTATCTTAAACCTAAAGATGCCAAAAAAATGGATACTTTTATTCATTACGGCATGGCAGCGGGCATTCAAGCAATTGAAGATTCCGGCATTGAAGTCACTGAAGAAAATGCTGAGCGTATCGGTGTTGCTATTGGTGCTGGTATTGGTGGCTTAGGTACGATTGAACG
>JAPYQD010000179.1 GCA_029937335.1 Gammaproteobacteria bacterium | reverse complement strand
GTAACGTAGTGCGTTTGCGGGTAAATAGTAATACGTTGCAAAGATTTAAGCTTTTCACCCGTTAAAGGGTCGAACCAATACATTGCCTCAATTTCATCGTCAAACATTTCAATACGGATGGCCTGCTCTTCAGAATCCGCTGGGAAGATATCAATCACCTCGCCCTTAACTCTAAAATGCCCGCGCATCAAGGTGACATCATTACGGGTATATTGCATTTGTGATAAACGCGACAGAATCTCTCGTTGATTAGTCACCTCACCCACACTAAGATGCAACAACATTTGCATGTAACTATCAGGATCGCCCAAACCATAAATGGCTGAAACACTGGCAATAATGATAACGTCATCGCGTTCAAGCAAAGCCTTGGTGGCAGACAAACGCATTTGCTCGATCTGCTCGTTGATTGAGGAATCTTTTTCAATATAAGTATCACTCGCCGGCACATAGGCTTCAGGCTGGTAATAATCATAATAAGAGACAAAATATTCCACCGCGTTATTAGGGAAGAACTCTTTCATCTCACTGTACAGTTGGGCCGCTAATGTCTTATTGGGCGCCATAATCAAACTGGCACGCTTAGTCTGCTTAATCACATTCGCCAGAGTGAATGTCTTGCCTGAACCCGTTACGCCAAGCAGCGTTTGAAACTTCTCACCCGCATTCACACCATCCACTAAAGCCTTAATAGCTTTTGGTTGATCTCCAGATGGAGAAAATTGCGATTCTAGTTGAAATTTTTTACCCACTACGTGTGATTTTTCATTAACATAAAACTTTCGATTTTAAACAATTTAAAAGACAATGACAATTCTTTCGGATCGGGTTGGAAAAGTAAAACCTTCAGCCACACTTGCGGTTACTGCAAAAGCCAATGAACTCAAAGCTCAGGGCATTCAAATTGTACCCATGGGATCAGGCGAACCTGACTTTGATACACCAGTAAATATCCAACAAGCTGGCATTGATGCTATTAAAAACGGGCAAACTCGCTACACTGCTGTTGACGGTACGCCAGATCTTAAAAACGCCATTATCGACAAATTTAAACGCGAGAACAACCTAGACTACTCAGCTACCGAAGTGATGGTTTCATCCGGTGGTAAACAAGTCTTTTATAACCTCTGCCAAGCGGTTTTAGATAAAGGCGACGAAGTTATTATTCCAGCCCCTTATTGGGTAAGTTATCCCGACATGGTGATTTTAGCTGATGCTACACCAGTTGTTGTTGAAACAGGTTTAGAGCAAGATTTTAAAATCACGCCCGAGCAATTAGAAGCTAGCATTACCAACAATACTAAATTATTTGTGATGAACAGCCCTTCCAATCCAACAGGTGCGGTTTACACAAAAGATGAATTATTGGCATTAGCAGCTGTACTTAAAAAACACCCTCACGTACTCATTATCACTGATGATATTTACGAACACATTCGCTGGGGTGACGATGCCTTTATTAATATCGTCATGGCTGACACTTCACTTAAAGATCGCACCATCATTCTTAATGGCGTCTCTAAAGGTTATGCCATGACAGGCTGGCGCATTGGTTATGGTGCAGGCCCAGAAATTATCATTAAGGCCATGAAAAAGATTCAAGGTCAATCAACCT
>JAPYQD010000028.1 GCA_029937335.1 Gammaproteobacteria bacterium | reverse complement strand
ATTTTCCGGTAAAGCAATACACACGCGGCGAACGCATTCGTTTAGCACTAGAAGAGCTAGGACCAATTTTTATTAAGTTTGGGCAAACACTTTCTACCAGACGAGATTTGTTACCAGATGACATTGGCGACGAACTGGCCAAGTTACAAGACAGTTGCCCTGCCTTTGATTCAGCTGAAGCCAAGTGCATGATTGAACAATCTCTGGGTGATAGCACAGAGCAATTATTCAAAGAGTTTGACCAGGCGCCGCTTGCCTCAGCATCCATCGCCCAAGTGCATACTGCCATTACACATGATGGTGATGCCGTTGTGGTTAAGGTGGTGCGCCCCAATATTGATCAAATCATTAAGCGCGATATTGCACTGATGTACGCTTTGGCTAGATTGCTTAGTAAGCACCCAATGAGTGAGAAGGTGCGCCCCTTAGAGATTGTTGCAGAATTTGAAGCTATTATCTTAAACGAACTAAACATGCTTAATGAGGCCAACAACGCCTCACAACTACGACAAAATTTCCAAAATTCAAGCTTACTCTATGTGCCAAAAGTATTTTGGGACTTGTGTAGTGAAAACATCTTAACTACCGAGCGCATTTACGGCACACCCGTTGGTAATATCGCCCAACTTAAAGCCGATAATGTCGACCTTAAAAGGTTGGCTGAAGAGGGTGTCATTATCTTTTTTACCCAGGTGTTTAAGCACAACTTCTTTCATGCCGATATGCACCCTGGCAATATCTTTATCGGCGCTGATGGCAATTATATTGGTGTCGATTTTGGTATTATGGGTACACTCACCGAAACCGATAAGGACTTTCTTGCCGATATCTTTTTAGCCTTCTTTAATCAAGATTATCACGGTGTGGCCAGTGCTTACATTGAGTCAGGCTGGGCAAGCGCTAGCACTGATGTAGTAGCCTTCGAAAAAGCCATCGGCAGAATCTGTGAGCCCATGTTTGAAAAATCTTTAGGTGAGATCTCCTTTGGACAGGTGCTGATGGATTTGATGGCTGAGGCGAAAAATTTTGACATCACTGTTCAGCCGCAACTGTTATTATTAGACAAAACCTTATTGAACATTGAGGGGTTGGGTAGACAACTTTATCCACAACTTGATTTATGGGCAACAGCAAAACCTTTTTTAGAAGACTTAGTCAAAGAGAAATACAGCATGAAAAATACATTTGAAAAACTCAAAGAACAAGCGCCACAACTATTAAAAGACATTCCAGAATTGCCGGCACTAGCCATTAGCGCTCTAAAGAAGCTCGACAAAATGAAAGACCTGTCTGGTCTATACGCCCAACAAACAGATTCAATTGTTAAACAACTAAAAGACAACACCAACAAACAAACATCGGCTATTTTTGCAGGTGCGTTGGTCATACTTTCAGGTGTTTTAGCTACCAATGCTTTATGGTTGGCTAGTGGTGTCAGTGCAGCAGTTGGCTTGGTGTTCTGGATCAAGTCTAGATAACGTTTTCTTTAGCTCTATTTTCGGGTAAAATCATCACCTCGATATGTTTGGTCGCAAAGCATATTGTTTATATAGTTAGTTTTATTTTTAGTTTATATAACACCCAATTGGTGGTGTTTTTTTATTTTTTGGAGAGTCAAAATGGGCATGATCATTAATGCAACAACAAGAGATGACCAGGGCAAAGGTGCGAGCCGCCGCCTGCGTCGTGAAGAGAAATTACCTGCTATCGTTTACGGTGCAGGCAAAGAACCTAGTGCAATTTCACTAAACATACACGAGATCACACATCTATTAGAAAACGACGATGCATTCACGTCAGTTTTAGATTTGTCGATTGATAAAAAAGTAGAGCCTGTTATTATTAAAGACTTACAGCGCCACCCTGCTAAAAACACCGTTACTCATGTTGATTTATTACGTATTAACATGAAGCAAACTATTGTTACCAGTATTCCACTGAACTTTACTGGCTCTGATGACAACGAAGCAATTCGTCTAGGCGCTATTCTTAACCAGTTTATTAATGCTGTTGAAGTTTCTTGTCTGCCAGCAGATATGCCGAATGGCATTGAAGTCGACATTAGTAATCTTGCTATAGGCGATCACATTAGCTTAACCGGCCTTAATATGCCAGAAGGTGTAACCCTTACTGCGCTCACACATGGTGATATCGAAGCGCACGACCAAAGCGTTGTTGCTGTTCAAGAAGCGAAACTAATGGCTGAAGAAGTCGAAGAAGAAATTGTTGAAGCTGAAGGCGATGAAGGCGATGAAGGCGATGAGTCTGCTGAAGGCGGAGACGCTGAGCAAGACGATTCAGACTCTTAATTTGAACTAAAACATTATGGCGATTAAACTGATTGTTGGCCTAGGTAACCCAGGCAAAGACTATCAGCCTCATCGCCACAATGTTGGTTTTTGGTTTTGTGATGCGCTTGCGCATTTATACTCAGGTACTTTCAAAAAAGAAACCAAGTTTTTTGGTGAGGTAGCGCAAGTTAATATTGCGGGGTCAAACCTGCGCTTACTAAAACCAAATACTTATATGAACCGCTCGGGTCAATCAATTCAAAGTATTGCCAAATTCTACCAAATTAACGTTGATGAAATTCTGATTGCACATGATGAGTTAGATCTCAACCCCGGTGTCGCTCGAATCAAATTTGGCGGAGGGCATGGCGGTCACAACGGCCTTAGGGACACCATTAAAGCACTTAGTAGTAACGACTTTTACCGATTAAGAATTGGCATTGGTCACCCGGGTGATAAATCAAAAGTGGCTGATTTTGTTCTGCACACGCCTAACAAGTCAGAGGTTGAGCCGATACAAACAGCCCTGATTAATTCGTTAAATATTATTGAGCAAGTGGTTAAAGGCGATATTGAGCCCGCCATGAAAACATTGCATACACAAGGATAAAAAATGGGATTTAAATGTGGTATTGTTGGCCTGCCCAACGTCGGAAAATCAACCCTTTTTAATGCGCTAACTCAGGCAGGCATTGAATCTGCTAACTATCCATTTTGTACAATTGAGCCGAATGTAGGTATCGTACCCATCAATGATAAACGCCTACAACAACTGGCTGATATCGTCAATCCTGAAAAGATCCTACCCACTACCATGGAGTTTGTCGACATTGCCGGCTTGGTAGAAGGCGCATCGAAAGGGGAAGGATTGGGCAACCAGTTTTTGACCAATATTCGCGAAACTGATGCTATTGTTCATGTGGTTCGTTGTTTTGAAGACGAAGACATTATCCATGTTGCCGGCAAAATATCGCCGCTCGATGATATTGAAATCATTAACACTGAGCTTGTGTTGGCTGATCTAGCCGCGGTTGAAAAACTTTATCAAAAAGCCGTTAAAAATACCAAGTCTGGCCAGAAAGACGGGCTACCTCTTAGAGATTTATTAGAAAAAATATTACCAACTCTTGAAGCGGGTGATAGCGCAAGAACACTATCTTACGATGAGGAAGAGCTCAAACTACTCAAAGGCTTCCAGTTGTTAACCATTAAGCCTGTGCTCTACGTTGCCAACGTCAGCGAAGAAGGGTTTAGTGACAACCCTCATCTCGATGTTGTGGCTAATTTTTCCAAAGCAGAGGGTGCACAAGTGGTGGCAATTTGCGCTGATATTGAAGCTGAAATCTCTGAGCTCGAGCTTGAAGAAAAACAAGAATTTTTATCTGAAATGGGGCAAAGTGAGTCCGGCCTAGACCGACTTATTAAGTCTGGATACACTTTACTAGGACTACAAACCTACTTTACTGCTGGTGTCCAAGAAGTACGCGCTTGGACCATTAATGCGGGTGACAGTGCGCCACAAGCGGCCGGTAAAATTCATGGTGATTTTGAAAAAGGCTTTATTCGCGCTGAAACGATTGCCTTTGATGATTTTATCCAGTACGCCGGTGAAAAAGGCGCCAAAGAGGCAGGAAAACTGCGCTCAGAAGGCAAGGATTACATTGTCCAAGACGGCGATGTGGTACACTTCTTATTTAATGTTTAACCCTCAACAAACCTAGTCAATGATCGCTAAAAAACAAACCAAATTACTCATTATTCTCGACGGCTGGGGGCATTCTGACGTTGTTGAAAATAACGCAATTGCCCAAGCTGAAACCCCTGTATGGGATAAGTTTAACGAACAATTCCCTCATTCTTTAATCAGCACCAGCGGTAAAGAAGTTGGCTTGCCTGGCGAACAAATGGGCAATTCAGAGGTGGGTCATTTGAACCTAGGCGCAGGTCGTGTTGTTAAACAAGACTTTACCCGTATTCACAATGAAATTGGAAACGGCGATTTCTTCAGAAATCCAATTTTAAGAAATTCATTGGATTATGCCAACGACAACAATAAAGCCGTTCATATTATGGGCCTACTATCAGACGGTGGCGTTCATTCGCATGAAGAGCAGATTCACGCCATGTTAGAGATGGCCAAAGAGCGTGACTGTAAAGAGGTGTATCTACACATCTTTGTTGATGGTCGAGATTGTGCACAAAAAAGTGCTAAAAAATACATCCAAACACTCGAAGACAAAATTAACGAAATTGGTATTGGTGAGATTGCTAGCGTCATTGGTCGCTATTTTTCAATGGACCGCGACAATCGTTGGGCTCGTGTACGCTGTGCCTACGAACTAATTGCTAAAGGCAAGGGCAAGTTTTTGGCCAAGTCTGCTGTCGATGCTATTGACATGGCCTATGAGCGTGGTGAAACAGACGAATTCGTTCAGTCCACAGTGATTAAAGCACCAACCAAAATTAAAAAAGGCGATGTGCTTATCTTTATGAATTATCGCGCCGACCGAGCCCGTCAAATCACACAAGCTTTTTTTGATGAAAATTTCCAGGGCTTTTCACGCGGAACCTTTGTACCAACACAATTTATTTGTCTAACCGAGTACAAAAAAGACTTCAACCTGCCAGTGGCTTACCCTTCAGCTAAATTAAACAACGTGCTGGGCAAATACTTGTCTAACCTAGGCATGACTCAACTTAGAATTGCTGAGACCGAAAAATACGCCCATGTCACCTTCTTCCTTAACGGCGGTGTTGAGCGACCTTTTTATGGCGAAGACCGAGTTTTGATCCCGTCGCCCGATGTGGCGACTTACGACCTTCAACCAGAAATGAGCGCCTTTGAACTCACAGACGAGCTGGTAGAGCATATTGAAAGTCAAAAATACGATCTTATTATTTGTAATTTTGCCAACACCGATATGGTTGGACACTCTGGCAAGCTCGACGCTACTATTAAAGCCGTTGAAGCGGTTGACGCTTGTTTGGGTATCGTTTACCAAGCCATGAATGAAATTAATGGTGAGATGTTAATCACTGCTGATCATGGTAATGCAGAACAAATGGTTAATCCAGAAACGGGTGAAGTGCATACAGCGCACACCAACAACTTGGTGCCCTTACTTTTTATTAGTGCTCGCACCGCCACAATTGCCGAACCTGGCACAGGATCTTTGTCTGACATTGCACCAACCTTGTTAACAATGATGGATGTCGAACAGCCTGATGAAATGACAGGTTCTAGCTTGCTAACCTTTGAACAATAACCCTTATATAATTGAATTTAAAAACAGGAGAGAAAAATGAAACAATCTAATTTTATCGCGCCTTCTATCTTAGCCGCTGACTTTGCTAGACTAGGTGAAGAAGTTGATAACGTTCTACGTGATGGTGCTGACATCGTTCACTTTGACGTAATGGACAACCACTATGTACCCAATCTAACCATCGGCCCATTGGTATGTGAAGCGCTTAGAAATCATGGCGTAACAGCGCCAATTGATGTGCATTTAATGGTGAAGCCGGTTGACAGAATCATTCCTGATTTTGTGGCTGCAGGCGCTTCATATATTACCTTTCATCCAGAAGCTTCTGAGCATATTGACAGAACCCTTGGCATGATTCAAGAAAGTGGTTGTAAGGCTGGTTTGGTGTTTAACCCAGCCACACCTTTACACGTGCTAGACAATGTCATGGATAAAGTAGATATGATCTTACTCATGTCAGTTAACCCTGGTTTTGGTGGCCAATCATTTATCCCTCACACCTTAGAAAAATGTCGTCAAGTGCGCAAATTGATTGATGCAAGCGGTAGAGACATTCGTTTAGAGATTGATGGTGGTGTCAAAATTGACAACATTCGTGAAGTGGCTGAAGCTGGTGCTGATACATTTGTTGCTGGTTCTGCAATCTTCAGTACTGATGATTACAAGGCTACGATTGACGCAATGCGTGCGGAGCTCGCTAAAGCATAAGATTAACGCATAGACTTGTCGTATCAACACTGCTGCGGTATAATAATGCGTTTTACGATTTTAGTTACTTTCTAAGCACTTTTTAAGTAATGAAAAATCAAAAAGTTGAGTTGGGCGTCCAGTTTCGATAATGGGCGCCCAACTTGTTTTAATGTATCACACAGCTTGACATGTTAGTCAGGGTGCCCTTTTGCAAAATAAAGGGTTGGCTAGCAGAAGCTGTGGAAGAAAGAAGTTGACTATGGTCAGCATTCTTTATTAACCCCGGAGAAAATATTATGGCAAAAACGTCCATGAAAAAAATGTTAGAGGCTGGTGTACACTTTGGTCACCGTAGCCGTTTTTGGCACCCAAAAATGGAGCGCTACATCTATGGCACTCGCAATGGTGTGCATATCATCAACCTAGAAAAAACCCTTCCACTATTTAACGATGTATTAAATTTTGCATCAAAAACAGCGGCTGCAGGTGGTTCAATCTTATTCGTTGGCACCAAGAGAGCTGCTACTGATATCATCAAAGAAGAGGCGATTCGTTGTGGCATGCCATACGTAAATCACCGCTGGTTAGGTGGCATGATGACAAACTACAAGACTATTAAGGCCTCTATTAAGCGCTTAAAAGATCTTGAGTTTTTAGCCGAAGAAAACTTTACCCAATTTGGTAAAAAAGAAGCGCTAATGATGACGCGTGAAATGGAAAAATTAGAACGCAGTTTAGGTGGTATTAAAGACTTGGGCGGTATTCCTGATGTGGTTTTTGTTATTGACATTGGTCATGAAAAAAATGCCATTAAAGAGGCGCAAAAGCTTCACTTGCCGCTTATTGGCGTTGTAGACACCAATCATAATCCAGAGGGCATTGACTACGTTATTCCTGGCAATGACGATTCAATCAGAGCCATTGGTTTCTACGCTAGAGAGATTGCTAACGCTGTTTTAGAAGCGAAAGCTGCTGCCGGCACACAGGCTAAAGCCGCATCTGCTAAGAAAGCAGCTGTTAAAAAGCCTGCTACTAAGAAAGAAGAAGTAAAAACTGAAGCTGTGACTCCTAAAGAAACACCTAAAAAAGCGCCTGCTAAGAAAGTCGTTGCTGAAAAAGCACCTGCTGAAGCAGAAAAGCTTGGCAAAACAGCACTTAATGCAATGAAAAAAGCAGAGCTAGCTGATTATGCAAAGGCTCAAGGTGTTAAGGTTAACGCTAGCGACACTAAAGCTCAAATGATTGAAAAGCTTACATAAGACAAGCACATATTAAAGCGCTTTCCTACAACGGCGAGTGCAATACACATAGGAGACACTTATGGCAGCAATTACAGCCGCTTCAGTTAAAGAATTAAGAGAAAGAACCGGTGCAGGCATGATGGACTGCAAAAAAGCCCTAACAGAAACCAATGGTGATATGGAGGCAGCGATTGACCTTATGCGTACATCGGGCGCTGCTAAAGCTGCTAAAAAATCAGGCCGTATCGCTGCAGAAGGTCTTGTTAAGGTTAACATCAGTGATGATGGAAAAACAGCAACCATCTTAGAGGTTAACTCTGAGACTGACTTTGTTACTAAAGGCGACGCCTTTATTGATTTTGTTGACACTCTGGGTGCATTAGCACTTAAAACAACCCCTGCTAACATTGATGAATTTTCAACTCAAACATTGGACAATGGCGATTCGTTAGAGAAATCTAGAGAAGACATTGTGGCTAAAGTTGGTGAGAACATTGCTATTCGACGCGTACAAACTGTCACTGTTGACGGTGATGGCGTTATTGGCGCTTACAAACATGGCGAACGTATCGCCGTGCTAGCTATCTTAGAAGGTGGTGATGAAACACTGGCCAAAGACATTGCTATGCATATTGCGGCAACACGCCCTGAGTGTGTTACCGAAGATGAACTAAACGCTGATCTTTTAGAAAGAGAAAAGGCTATTTTTGTCGAGCAAGCAAGAGAATCTGGCAAGCCGGACAATATTATCGAAAAGATGATTGTTGGCCGCATGAAAAAGTTTGTAAACGAAGTGACGCTTTATGGTCAGGCTTTCGTTAAAGATCCGGACACAACTGTAGGTGCACTTGCAAAATCAAACGGGGCTGAGGTTAAGTCTTTCATCCGTTTTGAAGTAGGCGAAGGCATTGAGAAGAAAGAAGAAAACTTTGCAGAAGAAGTAGCAGCCCAAATGAAAGGCTAGTACAAAACTTAAGCAAATAAAAAGGCGCGAAAGCGCCTTTTTTTATAGCAATTGTCAGCAATACTAATGCTACCCACAACACAACAGCAAAATATAAAGCGATTAATTTAAATATTAAAGAATCCAATATGACTGCTAATAAATAAAAAAAGGTCACAAATCATTGTGACCATTAATTTAATGAATTGTCAATAACATTTCTCATTTCTTCGATCACACAGCAGTGATCCATAGCATTGTATGGATTATATCTAAAGATACATTTTTTTAAATTTACAATC
>JAPYQD010000178.1 GCA_029937335.1 Gammaproteobacteria bacterium | reverse complement strand
TTAGCTTTGCCAATTTCTATTGTATTGTCACTAGTGTAATCTTTAATTAAAGAAGCACCTCGGGGATAACGCACACAAACTGGACCATCAAGCTGATAAGCGCTATTTAGCATTTGATACATTTCAAGGGCATTACTAGGCGCCATAATTATTAAATTAGGGATACACCTTAAGAAGCTTAAATCAAAACTACCTGCGTGTGTTGCGCCATCGGCCCCCACCAAGCCAGCACGATCAATAGCAAATAACACATTTAAATTTTGCAGTGCAATATCATGGATTAGCTGATCATAACCTCGCTGTAAAAAAGTTGAGTAAATTGCAACCACAGGCTTTAAGCCTTGAGTGGCTAGACCGCCTGCAAAAGTAATGGCATGCTGTTCAGCGATACCCACATCAAAATATTGCTCAGGAAACTGTATTTCGAATTCACTCATGCCTGATCCAGTACACATGGCTGGGGTAACGGCCATTAATTTTGAATCATTAGATGCAGTATCGAGTAACCATTGGCCAAAAACAGAACTATAGCTTGGTAATGTAGAGCTATTGCTTTCAGCAGGAGCGATACCATGGAATTTACAAGGATCATTTTCTGCGGTTTTTAAGCCATAGCCCTTTTTGGTGATAATGTGTAGCAGCCTAGGCATTTTTAGCTGTTTTAGATTTTGCAAGGTTTTAACCAACATGGGCAGGTCATGACCATCAATAGGGCCAAAGTAATCCACGCCTAATTCTTCGAATAAGGTGCTTGGCAATACCATGCCTTTAAGGTGCTCTTCTGAACGCTTGGCAAACTCATGAATCATTGGCATTTTTTCTAAAAAACCTAAGGACTTAGATTTCATGGTGGAGTACACCTTGCCAGAAATAAGCTTGGTCAGGTATTTGTTCATCGCACCCACATTTTTAGAAATACTCATATCATTATCATTCAGAATAATGAGTAAATCGGCGTCTGAATCACCGGCATGATTGAGTGCTTCGAACGACATGCCACCAGTCAGCGCGCCATCACCAATAACCGCGATGGATTTGTGATTAACTTGATTGATCTTGTTGCCGATGGAAATACCCAGCGCTGCACTGATTGAAGTGGACGAGTGTCCAGCACCAAATGCATCATGCTCACTTTCACTACGCTTGGTAAAGCCACTCAAGCCATCTTTTTTTCTTAGTGTGGGCATTCTATCTTTTCGACCTGTTAGTATTTTGTGGGTGTAGGCTTGATGCCCCACATCAAACACAAAGCTGTCATCAGGCGTGTCAAAAACATAATGCATGGCAACGGTTAATTCAACTGTACCAAGGTTAGGCGCAAGGTGACCACCTGTTTTTTGAATGTTTTCAATTAGAAACGCACGTATTTCATCCACTAAGGATTGTAGTTGGTCTAAATCCAGTTGTTTGATGTCTTGCGGAGATTGAATAGAGTCGAGCACGTATAGGGAGAATATTAAAGCCCTTATTATACTTGCTTGACCTATGTGTATTATTGGCATTGATTATATCGATACAGTAAAATAGTGGTTTTTTATTCAATAAATTTGTTATGTTCACTGTTTGCGCCTTATATCAATTTGTGCGATTAGACGATTTTGAAGCGTTTCGCACCCCATTGCGTGAGCTAATGGTCGAGTTAG
>JAPYQD010000027.1:2621-8859 GCA_029937335.1 Gammaproteobacteria bacterium | reverse complement strand
AAGCCAGAATTTTCGGTTCCAAATACAACGGCAACCTCTTGCCCTTTAATGACAGTACTTTTTTGTATTTCACTGCAAGCACCAACCACATCCATTTGTTTCCACTTAATATTACGCTGGCGAGCGCTGGCACCAATGACTAAATGTGATCCTTGTAGCGCTTCTTCGAGCGTTTCGCAAACCACAGCGCCGGCCAATATATCATCTGCACCACTCGCTCTAGCAGTAGCAACTGCTGATGGATAGCCTTTTGGGTTAACCAAATACAGCTTTGATAAATTCATGTTTTTCATTGCACGCGCAGCTGCACCAATATTGCCTGGCTCGGTGGTATTAACCATGACCACTCTCACGTTATCAAAGGTATAATTTGTGTCTTTTTGCATTTGTCTATTTAATTATGAATCCTACGCTTAATATTGCCGTTAAAGCCGCCCGAAAAGCTGGTGACATCATTCTTAGATATCACAATCAGATTGATCTTTTAACGATTGAAAACAAAGCCGCTAATGACTTTGTCTCAGAAGTTGATAAAGCTGCTGAAGACGCCATTATAGACGAGTTGAAATATGCCTTTCCTGATCATTCTATCTTGGGTGAAGAAAACGGTGAAATCGTTGGCAAAGATAAACGCTTTGTTTGGATACTTGATCCTTTAGATGGTACAACTAATTATTTACATGGTTTTCCACAATACGCTGTATCAATAGCATTGTATGAAAACGATGAGCCTACGCATGCTGTAGTTTATGACCCATTTAAAGAAGAGATGTTTACCGCGGCCAAAGGTGAAGGTGCGTACTTAAACGAACAAAGAATTCGCATTACTGGTGCCGATGGATTTGAAAATACTTTAATCGGCACTGGCTTCCCATTTAAAGAGCCACAGCACTTAGATGCTTATTTAGCGATGTTTAAAGCAATCCACCCACAAGTAGCTGGTATTCGACGCGCAGGTTCTGCTGCACTTGATTTGGCTTACTTAGCTGCCGGTCGACTGGATGGCTTTTGGGAAATCAAGCTCAATATTTGGGACATTGCCGCTGGTGTGCTTTTGGTTAAAGAAGCTGGTGGTTATGTTGGTGATTTTTCAGGCCGTGATAAATACCTAGAAACTGGCAATGTGGTAGCAGGCAGTGAAAAAGTATTTAAAGCGATTCTAAAAACCATTCACCCACATTTAACGCCAGACTTACAACGCTAGTCTTCTAGCGTTAATTGCTCGCCATTTAAGGCTTTAGCACTCTCACTCATCAAATATACAATTGCTGGTGACATGGTCTCTGGCAATGGGTTTTTTTCTATATTTTCTGCTGGGTAGGCGATTTGTCGCATCTTGGTGCGCATACGTTTTGGATCGAGTGAATTAACTTTAATATTGGTTTTTTCAAGCTCTTCTGATAGAGTTTTGCTCAACCCTTCAATGGCAAATTTACTCACGCCATACGCACCCCAGTAAGCACGAGCATCACGTCCTACTGAGGATGATAAAAACAGTACACGAGCATCGTCTGATTTATTCAAAACTGGAATTAAAAACTGCGTGAGCATAAAGGGTGCATTGACATTGATCTGCATTGTTGAATACCATAGCTTAATATCATATTGCTCGATTGGCATCATCGTACCAATAATGCCGGCATTGTGAATAAGGCCGTCAAGCTGACCAAAGTGCTCTAATAAATTCGCTTGCAGTTGCTCATAATGCTCAGGTGTTGCTCCTTCTAAATCAAGCGGGTAAAGTACTGGCTCTTGATAACCTGCATCAACCACTTCATCATAAGTGGTTTCTAGTGAGCCTAAATCACGACCAAGCATAATGACAGTCGCGCCTGCTTTGGCTAAATCGAACGTCATCGCACGTCCAAAGCCACGATTAGCACCTGTCACCAAAACGACTTTATCCTTTAATTCATTCTTAGTAATATTGTAATCGGTTGAAATATTCATTATTTAAGTTCCTTTTTGCTTTGCACGCCGAGTGTCTTGAGTTTTTCAGCACGACCGATTAAGTTACCCTTACCATCTGATAACTTGCCGCGTGCTTCTTTATAGCTCTTTTGCGCTTTATCAAGGTGCTTTTCAATATCATCCATAGACTTAACAAAACCAAATAATTTGTCATACATGGCGCCTGCTTGACGGGCAATTTCTTCAGAGTTTTGATTTTGACGTTCTGTTTGCCAGATGTGATGCACGGTTTTAAGGCTCATCATCAAAGTGGATGGTGAAACTAAAACAATGTTTTTCTTAAGTGCTGTGGTGAATAAATCTGGCTTTTGGTCAAGTGCGACTAACAGTGCTGATTCAATTGGAATAAAGACAAAGATAAAATCAAGCGTCAACACACCTTCAAGATTCTCATATTCTTTAATACTAATGCCATTAATATGTGCCTCAACCGAGGCCACGTGCGACTTAAGCATGGCTGTATCTGATTGATTGGCAATGTAATCTTTATAAGCTTTGAGTGAGACTTTTGAATCAATAATAATATCTTTATCATCAGGTAAATGCAACACTACATCTGGCTTAAAAGCTTCGCCTAATTCATTTTTAAGCTGTTTTTGAGTATCAAACTCATGCCCTTCTCGAAGACCAGAACTGGACAAGATAGAACTTAAAATCATCTCGCCCCAATCGCCTTGTTGTTTATTATCATAAGTCAAAGCATTGGTAAGATTTTGCGTGGTTTCTTGCGCCTCAATACTGGTTTTCTTAAGATTTTCAATTTGTGCTGCGAGTGTGGCTCGCTCTTTAATTTGCTCGTTAGTAATAACTTCGATCTTATCTCTAAACTCTTTGAGCTGTGACTGCAAAGGGGTTAGTAATTCAGAGTTTTTAATACTCAAATCGTTACGATCTTTGGCCAAGATATCGCTGGCCACAGCCTTGAAATCCTTACTCATTTGCTCTTTGGCAATATTAATTAAATCCACCTCTCTCTTATGTGTTTCGATTTCTTTATCAAGACTAACTTCAAGGTGAATTTTGTCGGTTTTTAGGGCTTGTAACTTAGTGTTTAAATAAAAATAAACACCGATTGCGCCTACGAGCAATCCAACCAATAAACTAGTGATTTCCATTCATTAACTCCAATATTTCTGATGGTTGTTTTATTAAATAATCATAACCCCAGTCTTTCTCGACTTTGCCGTAACCGTAAGTCACTACAATGGTTTTAATCTGTGCATTTTTACCGGCTAGCATATCATTTTTATCATCACCAACAAACCAACAATGTTGTGGTGAAATACCAAGCTGAGCACAAGCATAAAGCAATGGCGCAGGATGCGGTTTATTATATTCTAAGGTATCGCCACAAACAACAACATCTGGATTCAAACCTAGCCTATCTAACAATAAATGCGTTAAATTCTCCGGCTTATTGGTGACAATACCCCAATACATATTCTTATCTTTAATAGCATCTATTAAGCCATCGATGCCATCGAAAGTTTTTGAATATTTATCAATATTATTGGTGTAAATTTCCAATATTCTTGCATGGTAACTGCTGAATTCCGGGTGTGACTCATCACAATCAAAACCAAACTTAACCAAGGCTTTACCACCAAAAGCGACTAAGGGCTTAATTTGCTCATAAGGCTTCTCAGCAATACCATTCTCTAACAACAAGGTATTTAGCGCATAAGCAAGGTCAGGCGCTGTATCAATCAAGGTGCCGTCTAAATCAAAAAGAATGGTGTTAACCGTCATAGAAAATCGTTAAAATCTTAAGTCTACAAATTATAACGTTTACACTCACTAATACGAATGCTGTTTTTAAGATCGTTAATTTACTTTTTAGGTTCAACACTGGCTCTATCCGCTTTGGTTACAATTGCGCTAGTGTTATTCTTTACGCCGCTTAAAGTGCGCTACGGGATTTTGTCAAAATGGTCGCTATTTTGCTTGTGGTGGTTGCGTATTACGCTTAATATCAAACTAAATATTATTGGTAAAGAAAATATTCCTAACAGCGCTTGTGTGATTATCTCCAACCATCAATCCACCTGGGAGACATTAGCGCTACAGACTATCTTCCCACATCAAACTTGGGTACTTAAACAAGAACTACAATGGATTCCTATTTTTGGCTGGGGCTTGTCCCTGCTAAAACCTATTATCATTAATCGTGGTGAAAAGCTTAAAGCACTCAAAAAAGTTCTTAAACAAGGCGCTGACAGAATTTCTGAAGGCATTTTTGTGGTGGTGTTCCCTGAAGGTACACGTCAGCCTTATGGTCAATTGGGTGAATACCAAAAAGGCGGTGTTGCAATCGCTAAAAAAACCGGTTGTGATATTTCACCGGTCTATCATAATGCTGGCAAACTTTGGCCCAAAGGCAGCTTTGTTAAACAACCAGGTACGATTACTATGGTGATTGGAAAGCCTATTAGTGTTAGTGGTAAAACAGCAGTAGCACTCACCAAAGAAGTTAAGGATTGGACCGAAGCTCAATCACTCAACATTCAATAATCGGTCCATTAAACTGTCATACTTAATGCGATTTTTATGATAATTAATAGACGCCTCAACTTGACCTAACAATAAAGACTGGTTGTCATCGTTTTCAATAATGACAAAACGAATATTACTATCACCTGCTAAAAATGCATCAAGCTCGGTTTCAGTTTTATCAGCCCTATTTTCATCAATTTGTTGCTGATATAGAGCTAACTGCTTAAGTCCTTGCTTAAGTTCAGTTGTTAGTTTTTGCGCATCCGAGAGAACATCATCAAACTTATCTTTGTATTTCAACTCTAGTTGACGGCCTTTTAGCCTATATTTGCGTAAATACACATCATTGCTTACATTGCCTGTTAATGGATAAGAAAACTCAATTTTGGCCTCATATTCAACTTCAGATGATTTTGAATAAGTTGAATAATTACCCTTGTTGTCGTCTTTTGTTGCGCTGATGGTGAAATCAAAATCAGCCAATTGTGAATTTTGATAAGTCCTGACACTGCGTGAATTTTTAAGCTGCTCAATTTCAATGCGCTTAATATCACGAATTGACTGCTGACAATAGCTATGCAAATCTTCAATTAACTGCGCCCGATCTGCCCAATTAATCTTAAGTGGGCTTTGAACAAGATCAAGCCCATCCAACAAAATTGAGAGTGATCGCTGTTCTGCCTTTAATTTAGATTCCAACTCTAGCAATAAACGTTGAATCTTATTGATAGAACGTTGTAGTGTAATCTTACTGATACGACTAGTACCTTGAAGGGTAATAGTTTCAAGTATCTTTTCAGATTGCTCAAGACGCTTCCTGACAATAGAAATTTGAGTGTTATAGCTAACCCAATCTAAGAAAATCATCAATTTTTCTTCAATAAAATCTTCTTTAGTTTCAGCCAAGGCAAGCTTTTCATCCTCAAAATCCAGTACCGCTAAATCATAGGTTTTTTGATCAACCACGCCGCCTTTATTTTTAAGTAGTGGCAAGGTCCAACTGATCGATGCATCGTCTAAATATTCTGTGGTATTTTTATCCGTTTGATAGCCGTTTTTATCGTGCATTTCTTCATCTTTAATCGGTAAAGATTTGTCATAAGAAATACTGAGTTCTGAGCCGTTAGAGAAAAATTTCTTAGTTAAATCACTTGAGAATTTTCTAACTTCTTGTGAGGTTGATTTAGCGTAATCAATTGTTGAGGTGTAGTCATATTTGGTTTTATTTTTATTGATACGTCCCAATTCACCACCAATAGTCCAATCCCAATCGCCATAATTTACCCTATCACCTTCCATCTCAATTTGTTTAATGGTGAGATTAATCTGCTCTTTTTCAAAGAAAATATTGTTAGACAATAAAGATTGAACAAACTCAGATTCGCTCAAAGCATTAACCGATGAAGGTATTACAAACAAGATTAAAAATTTAACTGTAGATTTGTGCATTGAAAATTTTACAGAAAAGCTCAGCTGTTTTTTGTGTGTCATACAGTGCAGAGTGCGCACTCGCATCATTCCATTCAATATCAGCAACACGAATCGCTTTGGCGAGTACTGTTTCGCCATAACAAAGTGCCGACAAACTCACTGTATCAATGGTTGAAAATTGATGAAAAGGATTTTTTAAATTACTACGATTACTGGCCGCATATAAAAATCCTAAATCAAAAAAAGCATTGTGCCCTACTAAAATTGAACGTGTGCATTCTTCAGTTTTCATTTCAGCTCTGGCCGTTTTAAAAATCTCGCCCAAAGCTTGCTTTTCACTCAC
>JAPYQD010000027.1:0-2521 GCA_029937335.1 Gammaproteobacteria bacterium | reverse complement strand
ATCAAAATTTCGCAAAAAAACGAAATCATCAATATTGTTATTAATTTGATCAAAAGTTCTAGGCAAAATTCTACCCTCCTGTACAAAGGGCTCAATTAAATCTAATATTTGCTGTGCTGTATCCAATTCGCGCTAAAAGGCTTTGAGAAAAACCTTATTTTAGTCTAAAATTTAGTGTTTTTAGCAAACGAAATAGATTATGTCTAATACAAGAAAATACTCCTCTCAAGTGGTTGATGGTTACGAGCGCGCACCTTCTCGTGCGATGCTTTACCCAGTAGGCTTTACAAAAGAAGATTTTAAGAAGCCTCAAGTCGGTATCGCTTCCACTTGGTCGATGGTGACGCCTTGTAATATGCATATTAATAGACTCGCTGATGAGGCAGAAATAGGTGTTAATGGTGCTGGTGGTAAGGGTGTTATTTTTAACACAATAACCATCTCAGATGGTATTTCTATGGGCTCTGAGGGCATGAAGTATTCATTAGTTTCTCGCGAGGTGATTGCAGACTCAATTGAAACAGTGGTTGGCTGTCAGGGCTTTGATGGTGTGGTTGCAATTGGTGGTTGTGATAAGAATATGCCAGGTTGTATTATTGGTCTCGCACGTCTTAATCGTCCAAGTATTTTTGTTTACGGCGGTACGATTCAACCAGGCAAAAACCATACTGACGTGGTTAGTGTATTTGAGGCAGTGGGTCAATTTGCTAACAACACCATTGATGCAATCGAGCTTGAAAATATTGAAAAAACAGCCATTCCTGGTCCGGGCTCTTGTGGTGGTATGTACACTGCCAATACTATGGCATCAGCCATTGAAGCGCTCGGCATGAGCTTGCCAAACTCTTCCGCGCAAGATGCAATTTCATCTGATAAAGATAGAGATTGTATTCGTTCAGGTGGAGCAGTTCTTAATTTACTTGAAAAAGACATAAAGCCACGTGACATTATGACCATGAAGGCGTTTGAGAATGCGATTACTGTCATCATCACTTTAGGCGGTTCAACCAATGCAGTGCTACATTTAATCGCTATGGCTGATGCTGCTGGTGTTGATCTAAACATTGATGATTTCACTCGTATTGGTGCTAATGTACCGGTACTTGCTGATCTTAAGCCATCAGGTAAATATATGATGAGTGAATTAGTGGCTATTGGTGGAACTCTACCTTTAATGAAAATGTTACTAGATGCTGGACTATTGCACGGTGATTGCATGACAGTCACTGGCAAAACAATGGCCGAAAATTTAGCTGATGTTAAGCCATACAATGATTTACAAGATGTTATTAGACCGCTTGATAATCCAATAAAGAAAGATTCACACTTACGCATATTGAGAGGAAATTTGGCGGTAGATGGCGCAGTAGCTAAAATTACCGGTAAGGAAGGTCTGAGCTTTAAAGGCGTGGCTAAATGTTATGGTCGTGAGGAAGAAGCACTTGCCGCTGTATTAAATGATGAAATTAAAGCAGGTGATGTGATTGTAATTCGTTACGAAGGCCCTGCCGGTGGCCCTGGTATGCGTGAAATGCTTGCACCTACTTCTGCCGTTATGGGTAAAGGCCTCGGTGGTAAAGTAGCCCTAATTACAGATGGTCGATTCTCAGGTGGTACACATGGTTTCGTGGTGGGTCACATCACTCCTGAAGCTTTCAAGGGCGGTGTATTAGCCGTAGTTGAAGATGGTGACGAAATTCTAATCGATGCTGAAAATAACGTATTAGAACTCTTGGTTGATCAATCTATTATCAAGGAGAGATTATCTCATTGGACACAACCTACACCAAACTATACTAAAGGTGTATTGGCTAAATTTGCTAAGCTTGCCAAATCCGCTTCTGAAGGTGCTGTGACTGACTAGAGTTTTGGTTTTTAATGTAATAAAAAAGGAGGCTTTCGCCTCCTTTTTTTTATTTGTTGATTAATCAGCTGGGGTAAAGACCATTTGCCGATCATCCAGGCTAACTGAAGCAACCTGAATCTTAATTGTGTCACCGAGCTGAAAGGTCCTTCCTGTGCGCTCACCCTTAAGTTGGTGATGAACATCATCAAAAATGTAGTAATCATCTTTCATATCGCGCATGGCGATCATGCCCTCAACAAAGACATCGGTAAGCTCAATAAAGATACCAAAGCCTGCAACACCAGAGATCACACCGTTAAAGGTGTCTCCAACTTTGTCACGCATGTATTCACATTTCAGCCACTGCTCTACATCACGCGAAGCGTCATCTGCTCGACGCTCTGTTACCGATAAATGTGCACCAGTTTCAACCATCTTTTTGCTTGGCTTTCTTTTGTTTTTATTAAGCACACGGTTAATCGCACGGTGCACTAAAAGATCGGGATATCTTCTAATCGGTGAAGTAAAGTGTGTGTAATCATCGAATGCTAAGCCGAAGTGCCCTTCGTTCGCAGGCGTATACACCGCTTGCTTCATGGTGCGAAGTACAACCGTTTTAATGATATTTTCATCATCACGACCTTTGGCATCTACTAATACTTTAGCAAAGTGTTT
>JAPYQD010000177.1 GCA_029937335.1 Gammaproteobacteria bacterium | reverse complement strand
GTCCATTTTGTCAGTCTGACGATACCAAGGTATTAGACACACGTCTTATTGATGATGGCTCACAAGTGCGTCGTCGTCGCGAGTGTACCTCTTGCGGTGAGCGCTATTCAACTCGTGAAACGGTTGATCTTAATCTTCCTCGTTTAATTAAGAGTGATGATTCTCGAGAAACTTTTAGTGAGGAAAAACTTCGATCCGGCCTTTTAAAAGCATTAGAAAAACGCCCCGTTAAAACCTCACAAATTGAAACATCTATTGCGCGTATCTCGCGTAAGTTGATGACTCAATCAGAACGAGAAGTACCTTCTTCTAAAATTGGAGAATGGGTAATGGAAGAATTAAAAGCACTTGATGAAGTGGCTTACATTCGTTTTGCCTCAGTTTATCGCCAATTTCAAGACATTGAAGCTTTTAAAGATGAGATTGATAAACTCATGAGTAAATAATGGCAAAAGCCAAGATTGAATTTGTTTGTCGTGAGTGTGGTGCTTCGCAGCCACAATGGGCAGGGCAGTGCCTAACTTGTAAGGAATGGAACACCTTAGAAGAAGTAATTTTATCTCAAGCGACATCTTCAAAACCTGAAAGTTTAAAAGACCTACCTCCTTCAAAAGTTCAAAATTTATCCAATATTAAATCTGAAAATAGAACCAGACTAAGCACTGGTTTAACTGAGCTTGACCGTACTTTGGGTGGTGGTTTGGTAGACGGTTCTGTGGTGTTGATTGGTGGTGATCCGGGTATTGGTAAATCAACCCTTATCCTGCAAGCCATGGCGGCGATTAACAAAGATAATACGACTTTGTATGTGAGTGGTGAAGAGTCAGCCGAGCAAATAAGTGATAGGGCGATTCGTCTGGGTATTAAAGAAGATATTCTACTACTCAGTGAAACTCACTTAGAAAAAATTATTAAGCTGGCCAAAGAAATACAGCCAAAAGTCATTGTGATTGATTCAATCCAAACCATGGTGACTGACGGTTCAACTTCAGCGCCAGGATCAGTGACTCAAGTGCGTGATTGCGCCGCACAACTCACACAGTTTGCTAAACAAACTAATACGATTTTACTTATGATCGGTCACGTTACTAAAGGTGGTGCCTTAGCTGGCCCTAGGATCTTAGAGCATATGGTGGATGCCGTGCTTTATTTTGAAGGCGATGCAGGCGGACGCTACCGTATTATTCGTGCGGTAAAAAACCGCTTCGGTGCGGTGAATGAAATCAGTGTATTTGCCATGGGAGAAACTGGTCTTCAGCAAGTAGATAATCCATCCGCTATTTTCTTGTCCAATCAAGCCAAGCCATCACCGGGTTCTATGGTGATGGTGACTAGAGAGGCAACTCGTCCACTAATGGTTGAAGTGCAAGCTTTGGTGGATCAAGCCAGTGGCAACCCTAAACGCGTGTGTGTTGGCTTGGAGCAAAATCGTCTGGCTTTACAACTCGCAGTATTGCATAAGCATGGCGGTGTCGCTACGCACGATCAAGATGTATTTGTGAATGTAGTTGGCGGTATCAAGGTGAATGAAACTGCTTCTGACTTAGTGGTTATGTTGGCAATTATGTCGAGTTTAAGAGATAGAGTTATTCCTAATGATTGGATTGCATTTGGTGAAGTGGGGCTGACTGGAGAGGTTCGCCCAGTTT
>JAPYQD010000176.1 GCA_029937335.1 Gammaproteobacteria bacterium | reverse complement strand
AACTAGTATAAAATACCCACTCCCTTGCTTGATCACATGGTGTGGCAAGCTATTTTATAATAACCATAAGGAGAAAGACTCATGAGACACTATGAGATTGCACTCATTGTACACCCTGACCAATCAGCGCAGGTAGGCACAATGATGGATAAATACAAAGAAATGATCACTGCTGACGGCGGTAATATTCACCGCGAAGAAGACTGGGGTCGTAAACACCTCGCTTATCCAATTGATAAAATTTATAAAGCACACTACTTAATGATGAACATTGAGTGTGGTCAAGAAACACTTGACAAGCTAAATTACAATTTCCGTTTTAACGATGCCGTTTTAAGAAATTTAATTATTTCTAAAAAAGAAGCGATCACTGAGCCTTCAATTATGATGACGGCTAAAGACGAAGACAAAAAACCGGTTAGGAGATAGGAGATTATTATGGCTAAGCAACAGAAAAGAAAACGCAGACCTCTAATTAAAATCAACAGTTATTGTCGTTTTACGGCAGCTGGTGTTAAAGAGATTGACTATAAAGACGTAGATGTCTTGTTAAAGAACATTGACGAAGGTGGTAAGATTACACCATCAAGAATGACGGGCACCACTGCAAAATTTCAACGTCAATTAACCACTGCAATCAAAAGAGCTAGATTTTTAGCATTGATTCCTTACACTGACAAACACAAGAAATAGGAGTTAATCATGCAAGTAATTTTATTAGAAAAAATTGGTAAATTAGGTAACTTAGGTGATGTGGCTAACGTTAAATCAGGTTATGCTCGTAATTTCTTAATCCCACAAGGTAAGGCTAAACCAGCGACAACCACTAACTTAGCTGAATTTGAAGCAATTAAAGCTGATTTACAAGCAAAAGAAGCGGTAGCATCTAAAGACGCTCAAGCTAAAGCAGACACTATGTCAGGTGTTGTTTGTACGATTAAAGCAAACGCTGGCGATGAAGGCAAGTTATTTGGCTCTATCGGTACAGCTGATATTGTTGCCAATCTAGCAGCCAGTGGTCATGAAATTGAAAAACGTGATGTTAATATGCCAGAAGCGATTCGTTATGTTGGTGAGTATGATATTAGCGTGACTTTATACACTGATATCAATGTTGATATTAAAGTGGTGGTTGAAGCTTCAGAAGATGAAGAATAACTAACTTCTTAACTCAAAAATTGCGTTAAAATTAAAACCCTCGAAAGAGGGTTTTTTTTATTATTTAAACAACGCACATGGACATCGAAAACGCTAATATACCACCAAATTCACTAGAATCAGAGCAATCCGTACTTGGGGGATTATTACTACACAATGAGGCCTGGGAGCAAGTAGCTGACGCCCTAGTGGCTGATGACTTTTATAACGCTTCTCACCGACTTATTTTTAATGCTATTGCCATACTTTTAGAGCACGATAACCCTGCTGATATTCTTACTGTTAAAGAGCGATTAAAAAAAACAGGTGAAGAAGAGTCTGTTGGCGGTTTTGCCTACTTGGCACAAATTGCAGAAAACACGCCCAGTGTCTCAAACATATCCACCTATGCAAAACATGTTCGTGAGCTTTCTGTTTATCGTCAGCTTATTATTGTCAGTCATGAAATTGCTGATACTGCTTATCGCCCAAAAGAGATTGAATTACAAGAATT
>JAPYQD010000026.1:4646-8954 GCA_029937335.1 Gammaproteobacteria bacterium | reverse complement strand
GCTTCCGTGCCGCACTGTTGGGTGACTTTAAACTGTTCTGGCGTTAATTTAGATAAATCCATTCGTGTATTATATGGGCATTTAAACCATTCTTCTTCACAACCATGAAAAAGTATTTAGTTGGCGGTGCAGTTCGTGATCGCTTATTAGGCATTAGCGACAACAACACTGAGAAAGATTGGGTGATAGTTGGCTCATCGCCTGACGAAATGTTGGATCTTGGCTATCGTCAAGTGGGTAAAGAATTCCCCGTTTTTTTGCATCCGGGCACACAGGAAGAATATGCACTGGCTAGACTCGAGCGCAAGGTTGGCAAAGGCTATAAGGGCTTTGAGTTTGATACTTCAAAATCAGTCACACTTGAGCAGGACTTATCACGCCGTGATTTAACCATTAATGCGATTGCTGAGAAAGATGGGGAATTGTTTGATCCCTTTAACGGCCAAGAAGACTTAAACAACGGCTTGCTAAAGCATGTTTCTGATGCTTTTAGTGAAGACCCTGTGCGTGTGTTGCGTGTGGCACGATTTGCTGCACGATTTAAAGTATTCGGTTTTAAAGTGGCGCACTCAACTCATCGACTGATGAAAGACATGGTCGCCTCCGGCGAGGTTGATGCATTGACACCTGAACGCGTCTTTAAAGAGCTTGAGAAAGCACTGTCTTACGAAACACCGTCGGCGTTTTTTAAGGTGTTATCAGCTTGTGGCGCTGATGCAAGGGTTTTCCCGATGCTGAGTAATAATGCACACACAACCCATGACAATGAGTTTGAATTTTTAGATCGTCTGAATACCCATAATCCGGTGATTAAGTTTGCTGTTTGGTTGCATAATGAGCGTGCCGATACCATTGAGCAATTGTGTCAGCATATTAAATGTCCCAAGGAATACACGCAACTTGCAACACTAACGAGTCAGTGGCGAGTGATTGCCGATCAACTAGAGCAGCAAGATGCAGAAGGGGTGTTGGCATTTTTTAATCGAACCGATGCACTGAGACGCAAAGGGCGTTTTGAGCAATTACTCGCAATATTTGTTTTGTTGGGTATTGAGGTTGATCCGATAAAGCAACTGCGTGATCAGTTGGGTTCGATCGATATTGCCAGTCTTGATAAAAGCAATATTGCTAAGGCTATTCAGGATAAGAAGTTGTCAATTATTGCGTTATTTTACAACTCGACAAAGTGAATCGTATTCACAATACTCACAAGCGCCTTTAGTCGGTAGCACTTCAGCATCACCTTGTTGGTAGTCGAGACTGGTTTGGTCTAATTGCTGTTGCCAGAGTCTGATCTGTTCGTCCCAATCGGTGCAAGATTTTTGCCCAGAAGTTTTCTTGGGTAAGGAATCTTTATCTCTGGCCAAGCCAGTGTAACTAATTTTATCTGCCGCTGGCTTAATAAAGGCAATACCATCAGCTGGATTGGTGGTGGCGTAAATGGGCAATTGTGGCTCTTTGATTGGATCTCCACACCAAGGGTTGCTTGGTAAGTTACCAGTCTTGTAATCAAAGATAATACGGTCGCCGTTGTCCATTTCATCAACACGATCAAGGCGCGTATTAAAGTGCAAACCAGCAACATTGGCTTCGATGGTTTGTTCGGTGGCAATGACTCTAAAGGCATCACGTTGTTTTTCGGTAGCAATGAATTTATGAATCAATTGTTGTAGTCGGTCGTGCTCGATTTGAGTAAAGCCGGAGCGTCCATAACGCTTTAATTCATTTTGAATGGCGGTATCGATTAGCTGATTTAATTTGTTTTCACTGTAAGCGATCAAATCAGCAGAAGATTGTACTTGCCGATAGATAGATTCCAATACTTTGTGCACTACATCCCCTTGTTCTGCACGGTTAAGGCCGAGATGTGGTGCGTCAAATTTTTTGATATTAAGGCGATGGGCGAAGCCTTTAAAGGCGCAAGCCATTTGGTCTTTTATAATGCTTACGCCGCCACTCACCTGCTTGTCAGCTAGTGGCGCGGCTTGAGTATCGTTAATGGTTTCTAATGGGGCGGGCTGATGTGGGTGTTTGGGTGTTTTGATTTCGTTATCAAAAGTCAGTAGCGGTGATCTGTGTTGCTCGCTTTCAAAGTGAGTTTTGGCATAAGAGAAATTCACTTGATCAGATAAATTGATTAAATTATTCAGCGTATCTTTGGCATCTTTGGCAATCAGTTCAAAATTACTGTGAGGAATTTGATGTTGTGCGGCAATGTCATTAGGAATAAAACGCGGTGCATTAAGCGCTGCTGGCAAGAAATCATCGGTCATGCCGAGCACCCATGCTTCGTCAAAATACAGGCCTTCTGCTTCTAAGCTGCCAAGTATTTGAATCGGTGTTTTGGCAGATTGCGCTTGGAAAATCACTTTGGATAACCAGGTTTGTAAATCGACAATGGCTTGTGACGCGCCAACTTTATCGGTGATTTGGGCTAATTGATTTAGCCCCAAGCTGGTTTGCTGGTATTTGTTAAATAATTGGTATTCAACACTGGATAAGGTTCTGTCTGTTGCAAAGCCCCAAGTTTGTAAATGCGTGTTAAAGTTGAGTAGCCATTGATCGTGCTTTTGTTGGCTACTTGCGGCTTGTGAGCTGATGTTGTTAATCAGTGTTTCTAATAAAGGCGTGTTAATTAGATGCGAACTAAGTTGGTTTAATTTAAAGTGTGTTTGTGACCAAGATAAAACCTGATTCACCAATAATGCTCGGCTTGATTGTTCAATCTGGGCATGAGCAATATAGGGTGAGGTGATAACGGCGTTAAAGGTCTCAGTGCTAATGCGATTACTTTGTAGTTGTTGAGAGAGCTGTAACACTGAAAGTAAGTGCCGAATGAATGGGTAATCAGTCAGTGGCAAGCCTAGAGAAATGTTGTAGGCTTTTTGTCCCGTGCCAACCAGCACATCGTCGAAGACTTGATCAAAAATTGATTTGATTTGATGGTGTTCACTGTTGAGTTGTGGGCTGACAATGGCAATGTGTTTTTCTGGGTGTTTTCTGTGTAAATCTTTAGCCCAATTGGCAACATGAAAAATTTCATCAGAGGTTGTGTTAAAGATTTGATTGCTACTGTTTGTGTTTGGCTGGTTTGCGTTTAAGACTTGATGGCCAATATTGGCAAACAAGCCTGATTGCTCAGGTGTGAGTGTTTTAAACCCGTAAAGGTATGGTTGGCTAATTTCACAGTCACGGTTTAAGATGAGTGTGGATAGATCATTGACATCAAGCACATTAAGTGTCAATTTGGTTTGCTGATAATCCAACATCCAAGCGCTAAATAACTCACTATTTTGATGATGTGAATCAAGTAATTGCGTGGGGTTGATTAAATGCGCATGACAATAATCCATATTTTTTACCACTTCGTCTAGTAGGCGAGTATCAACTATTTGGCCTAAGCGCGTCATGGATTGATTGATGAGTGTTCTAGATTCGATGGCTGAAATAAGGCGCTTGGATGAGTTGGGATTAATGGCTTTCCAAGTGTGCTGCAGGTATTGTTTCCAAGCAAAAGTCTGAGGTAGTGCTGAGACGCCTCGTTGCAGACCCCAAGTCTTTTTAAAAGCTAGGACTTGTCGATTGTTAGCCAGAACAATACTGTCTTGAGCGGTTAGAGATGTTAGATTGGCATTAATCCACATAGCCGAAGAAAGTATCGAGTCGACTCCAAATTGTCTCTAGGCCTTGTTTTTTTAAACTAGAAAAAAGCTGTACCTCTACATAAGGGTGTGGCTCGATAGCGCGTCTGACTTTGAGTAGTGCGTTGCTCGCCGCACCTTTTTTAAGTTTATCTGATTTGGTTAGTAAAATTTGCGTGGGTAGGTTAATGCTAACGCACCAGTCCAACATCATTTGATCAAATTTTGTCAGTGGACGACGCACGTCCATCACCAAAACTGCACCCGCTAAGCAACGACGTTTTTCAAAATATTCACTCATGTCAATGTGCCATTGTCGTTTAATACGCTCGGGTACTTTAGCGTAACCGTAACCGGGTAAGTCAACCAAACGACGGTTTTCATCTAATTCAAAAAATACCAAATGTTGTGTTCTACCAGGCGTTCGTGAGACTTTAGCTAACTTTTTTTGTAAAGTCAGCGTGTTGATGGCGCTAGACTTTCCGGCATTAGAGCGACCGGCAAAAATTACTTCAAAGCCTTGGTCTTCTGGACAGCCTTTAAGGGATGGGCACGAGAGTACAAACTTGGCCTGGTGGTAGGTGTTGCTCATTTAGTTAAACAGTTGCTCATTTAGTTAAACAGATGTATAATAGTTCGTGGTGTTAATTACCATTATATTTTAGTT
>JAPYQD010000026.1:0-4546 GCA_029937335.1 Gammaproteobacteria bacterium | reverse complement strand
GTTAATTACCATTATATTTTAGTTTATAAAAATAAGGAGAGGAGTAATGAAAAAAGTTTTATTAGTAGCAGCAGCGGCTGCAATTTCAATGGGTTCATTTTCAGTTCAAGCGTCTGGCGAAGCAATGTACAACAACTTAGGTTGTGCAGGTTGTCACGGTGCTGGCGGTAACTCAATGGTACCATCGTACCCTTCGCTAGCGGGTAAAGATTCTAACTGGATCTTTCAACAGTTAAAAGACTTCCAGTCTGGCAAACGTGTAGACCCAACAATGAATGCAATGGCGCCAATGGCTGCAGGCCATGAGCAAGCAATTGCTGATTTCCTATCTGGAAAATAAATTACTGGCGGTTTTAACCGCATCCGTAATTTTTAGGATTTAAGTTTAAATCCTAAATTATGATAAGCCGATATTGAGTATAATATCGGCTTATTTTTTTGCAAAAAGGAAACCCATGAATAAATTAGCATTAATCTTCACTGTTGTATTGATTTCAGTTTCAACACACACTTTAGCGGCAGGCGACACGGCACTTGGTCAAGAAAAATCAGCAACTTGTATTGGTTGTCATGGTGTCAATGGCAACTCAATGGTACCAATCTTTCCTAAATTAGCAGGACAAAGCCAAGCTTACTTGTTAAAACAATTAAGAGAATTTAAAACTCACGATCGTACAGATGCTACGATGGCCGGAATGGTGGCGCCATTAACTGATACTGATATGCAAAACATTGCTGCGTATTATGCTTCACAGACAGTAACACCAGGTGTTGCGAAGAAATCTGCCAATATTGCCCTAGGTGAAAAAATTTATCGTGGTGGTAAGAAATCCACAGACACAACGGCTTGTATTGCTTGTCATGGCCCACAAGGAAAAGGCATTCCAGCTGCAGGTTTTCCGGCATTAGGTTCACAGCATGCTGCTTATGTAGCTAAGCAGCTTAAGTTGTTTCGTCAAGACTCAATCAATGCGCAAACGGGTTCGACTAAGCCAAGCAGAGCTAACGACTATGAAGGCATGATGATTAACTTCACTAAGAGTTTAACCAACACAGAAATTGATGCGGTTTCTGAATACATTGCTGGTCTACACTAAAACTTAATTTTTAATGATTTTTAATCTTTGAAAATTAAAAAAAGGCGGTCCTGACTGCCTTTTTTATTGCACATGAAAATACAGCCCCATCGGGTATAATTCATTCTTTTTTTAAGCACAATATCGGATTTATAATAAATGAAAACTTCACTAGAAACATTAGACGGCCTTAAAAGATCATTAACGGTTAAATTACCTGCAGATATCTTTAAACAGAAATCAGATGCAGTTTTGAAAAAAATGGCCTCACAAGTCGCCATTGATGGTTTTAGAAAGGGTAAGGTGCCTTTGTCTATTTTGCGCAAGCAGTTTGGTGACAACGCAACTTCAGATGCAGTGAATGATATTGTTAACGAAACCTTAGTGGATGCATTGGCTGACGTAAAAGTAACGCCAGCAGCACGACCAACCATCACTAAAATAGATTCAAAAGACAAAGAGGAATTTTCTTACACGGTTGAATTTGAAGTTTATCCTAAGATTAAAGTGTCTGATTTTTCTAAGTTAAAAATCGAGCAAACTGAAGTAAAAATTACCAAAGCCGATGAAGAAAAAACCTTAGAGGGTTTAATTACTCAATCAACTGAATACAAATCTGTAAAGCGTAAATCTAAAGAAGGCGATCAAGTAACGATTGACTTTGAAGGCATTATGAATGGCAAAGTATTCGATGGTGGCAAATCAACTGATTTTCAATTGATATTGGGCAAAGGCTCAATGATTAAAGGTTTTGAAGATGGCCTAACTGATGTTGCCCCGGGAAAATCAATCAGCTTGGATTTAACTTTCCCTAAAGATTACCATGCGCCACAGTTAGCAGGCAATGAAGTCACTTTTGAAATCACTGTGACAGATGTGGCTTCTCCTAAAGCGCCTAAGTTAGATGATAAGTTTGCTGAAAAATTTGGCGAAAAAGACATGGATGCCTTGAAAAAGAGCATGAAAGAGCAAATGCGTGTTGAGATTGACAATCGTCTTGCAGAAGAGAATAAAAATGCAATTTTTGATGCGTTGTTATCGGTAAATGATTTTACTGTGCCGCAAGCCAGTATTGATAGTGAAGCGCAGAACTTACTTCAAGAAATGCAAGAGCGTATGCAGCAACAAGGCATGCAACCTCAAGCCGACCTAGAAGCATCTGCCTTTAATACAGAAGGCGAGCGTCGTGTTAAATTAGGTTTGTTGATTGGTGAAATTGCGAGTAGTAATAAGCTTACTGCAAGCAAAGAACAATTAGATGCTAAGTTAGAAGAAATGTCACAGATGTATGGCGAAAATGCACAACAAATGATAGACTACTACAATGAAGACCCAACAAGACTCACGCATGTTGAGCTATTAGTGGTTGAAAAAATGGTGCAAGAAGTTGTTTTAGAAAAGGCAACTGTTACCGTTAAAAATAAAAAGTTTCAGGAAGTAACACAACAAGCATAAATGACAATTCAAAACTTAAATCAAATCCCAATGGTGGTGGAGCAATCTGCCCGAGGCGAACGCGCTTATGATATTTATTCGCGCCTTTTAAAAGAACGTGTTATTTTCTTAGTGGGCCCTGTTGAAGATTACATGGCCAACGTGATTGTAGCTCAACTGTTATTTTTAGAATCTGAAAATCCAGATAAAGACATTCACTTGTATATTAATTCACCAGGTGGGTCAGTTTCTGCAGGTTTGGCTATTTATGACACCATGCAGTTTATTAAGCCAGATGTCTCTACTTTATGTATTGGTCAAGCAGCGAGCATGGGTGCGTTACTATTAACTGCTGGTGCTAAAGGTAAACGTTTTGCCTTGCCACATGCGAGAATGATGATTCACCAACCTTTAGGTGGTTTTTCAGGTCAAGCCAGTGATATTGATATCCATGCTAAAGAGATCTTAACGGTTAGAGAAAAGCTTAACAATATCTTGAAAAAGCACACAGGAAAAAGTATTGCCTCTATTCAAAAAGACACTGACAGGGATAACTTTATGTCAGCTTCTAAGTCAGCAGAATACGGCTTAATTGATAAGGTGCTTACAAAACGCTAAGGAGTTTTAGTCTATGGCAGCAGATATTGAAGAATTAAATTGTTCGTTTTGTGGCAAAGCCAAGGCTGAGGTCGATCGCTTAATTGCAGGCCCAGGTGTTTACATTTGTAACGAATGTATTGAATCATGTCATGACTTAATCCAAGAACAAACACTTAAAGAAATTACAGACACTCATAAAGAGTGGGATTACACGCCTAAAGAGTTATTGCATTTTTTAAACGATTACGTGATTGGTCAAGATCACGCCAAAAAAGTGCTTTCTGTTGCGGTTTATAACCATTACAAGCGTTTACAAAGCGGCTATGTATCGAACGGTGTCGAGTTAGATAAGTCTAATATCTTGATGATTGGCCCAACGGGCTCAGGTAAGACATTATTAGCGCAAACACTGGCCCGTATTTTGGACGTGCCTTTCACAGTAGCAGATGCAACCACATTAACTGAAGCAGGTTATGTGGGCGATGATGTTGAAAATGTGATTAAAAGTTTATTGTCTAAGTGTGATTTTGATGCAGACCGTGCAGAGCGCGGCATTATCTTTATTGATGAAATTGATAAAATTTCACGTCGTTCAGATTCCCCTTCTATTACCCGTGATGTTTCGGGTGAAGGCGTACAGCAAGCCATGCTTAAGCTAATTGAAGGCACAGTGGCTTCAGTACCACCTCAAGGTGGGCGTAAACACCCTAATCAAGAAACCATCGATGTAGACACCTCAAAGATTTTATTTATTTGTGGTGGCGCGTTTGGTGGTCTAGATAAGATCATCGGAAGAAGAGTTGAAAAGGCGACTGGTATTGGTTTTTCTGCTGATGTGAAAGACCTTAATACAGAGAAAACCTTAACGGATTTGTTTGACTTAATCGAACCAGAAGACTTAATCAAGTATGGCCTTATTCCTGAATTGGTGGGTCGTTTACCAGTACAAACAGCACTGAGTGAGCTTGATGAAGAAGCGTTAATTCAAATCTTAACAAAGCCTAAAAATTCAGTGGTTAAGCAATTTCAAGAAGTGTTTTTAATGGAAGGTGTTAAATTAACCTTTAGAAAGGCAGCCCTATCAGAAATTGCTAAGCTAGCCATCAAGCGCAAAACAGGTGCTCGAGGCCTGCGCTCTATTCTAGAAGACTTGTTATTAGACACAATGTTTGAATTGCCATCATTAGAAGATGTCAATGAAGTGGTAATCGACAAAGCCGTGGTTGAGAAGAAGAAAGCGCCGTTAATGGTGTATCAATCAGCCAATAAATCTAAAAAAGCCAGTTAAATAGTCCGGTCTAGATAAAAATTGGAATTATTTGATCGTCAAAAAGACGCCGTAGGACAGGGTGAGAGAACCTTGTTGGTTTATGTCGAACTACCTTCAACGCGCAATATTCACAATGCCAAATCTGAATTTAGAGAATTAGCTGAAT
>JAPYQD010000175.1 GCA_029937335.1 Gammaproteobacteria bacterium | reverse complement strand
AGCATTTTCAATAACTTGTTCTTGGGTGAGTGGCGGGCGTGTAGCACTCTTGCCAGTTGGGTCGCCAATCATGCCGGTGAAATCACCAATCAGGAATAAAATCTCATGACCTAAGTCTTGTAATTGCTTGAGCTTATTGATTAACACTGTGTGGCCTAAATGTAGGTCAGGTGCTGTTGGATCAAAGCCTGCCTTAATACGTAAAGGTTTATTTTTCTTTAATTTCTTTTTTAGCTCGTCGAGTGGCAATATCTCATCGGTGCCACGCTGAAAGACAGCTAGCGTTTCGTTTGCATTCATTGTTTTTATGCTCTAGTGTGACCGTCGCCAAGGACGATAAATTTTTGTGAAGTAAGACCTTCTAAACCAACTGGGCCACGCACGTGGAATTTATCAGTACTAATGCCAATTTCAGCGCCTAAGCCATACTCAAAACCATCAGCAAAGCCAGTAGAAGCGTTAATCATCACTGAAGATGAATCTACTTCTGTGATAAATCGACGACCTGATGTGTAGTTTTCAGTAACGATGGACTCAGTATGACCAGAGCCATGTTGGTCAATGTGCTCGATCGCCTCAGACATTGAATTAACAATACGGATGGATAAAATCGCATCAAGATATTCAGTATCCCAGTCTTCATCCGTTGCAGCAATGATTTGATCTGAGAGTTGTTGTGTTTGATCGCAACCTCTGAGTTCTACGCCTTTGGCAATATATTCTGCAATAAGTTCAGGCAATACTCTGCCAACCGCTGACGCGTGCACCAGCAGAGTCTCCATGGCGTTACATACACCATAACGGCGTGTTTTGGCATTAAAGGCAATACGGATGGCTTTTTGTGTGTCAGCATCTTTGTCAATATAAGTGTGACAAACACCATGCAAATGCTTAATTACCGGTACTTTGGCATTTTCACTAATGGCTTCAACCAAGCCTTTGCCACCACGTGGAATGATGGCATCAATATAGTCACTGGCTTTGACGAGTTCAGTGACTGCTTCGCGATCTGTGGTGTCAATTAGTTGTACACAGTACTCATCTAAACCAGCATCAATTAGACCGTCTTTGACACAAGCATAAAGTGCCAAATTAGAGTGAATGGCTTCTGAGCCACCACGCAAAATTGCACCGTTGCCTGATTTCAGGCAAAGTGCTGCTGCATCAATGGTAACGTTTGGGCGAGATTCATAAATGATGCCCATCACCCCTAAAGGTACGCGCATCTTGCCGACTTGAATGCCACTTGGTCGGAATTTTAAATCAGTGATTTCACCAATTGGATCTGGCAATGCGGCGATTTGATTTAGGCTTTCGATAATACCGTCTAGACGGGCATCATCTAACATGAGTCGATCTAAGAGCGCCTCATCTAATTCGTTATCTTTTCCGTGTGATAAGTCTTGTGCATTGGCGGCTAAAATAGTGACTCTGTTATTGTCAATTTGATTGGCAATATTAATCAGCGCATTATTTTTAGCTTGAGTTGTAGCGCCACGCAGAGTTTTTGCAGCTGTTCTTGCGTTCTTACCTAGTGTGGTAATTAAATCAGTTATTGAGCCCATGGTGTTTTTCCAGCTAAATTTAGTAGTAGTGTGCGTAATTCATCAATTACATTGAGATTATCCATGCCTTTGATTGAGCGGTCAATACGTCCGAGC
>JAPYQD010000174.1 GCA_029937335.1 Gammaproteobacteria bacterium | reverse complement strand
GTTAATACATCGTATTTAAATAGTATTGCCTTAGACAAAGAAATTGAAACACCAATTAACGCTGAGATTGAAGAGAAGATTTCAGCGATTATTCGTTGGAATGCGATGGTGATGGTGGTTAAGGCTAATCAGTTGCCTTACGAGTTAGGCGGGCATATTGCTTCGTTTGCATCCAGTGCAACGTTGTACGAGGTTGCGTTTAACCATTTTTATCGTGGCCCTGATGCTGATCAAGGTGCTGATTTAATCTTCTTCCAAGGCCATATTTCTCCAGGTATTTATTCTCGTGCTTATTTAGAAGGTCGTATTACTGAAGAGCAAATGTTGTTGTTCCGCCAAGAGGCGGGCAAAGATGGTTTGAGTTCGTACCCACACCCGTGGCTGATGCCAGATTTTTGGCAGTTCCCAACGGTATCGATGGGCTTGGGTCCGATCATGGCGATTTACCAAGCACGTTTTATGAAGTACCTTCATCACCGTGAAATTCAACAAACTGACAAACGTACCGTTTGGGCATATTTAGGCGATGGTGAAACCGATGAACCAGAATCACTGGGCGCTATTTCAATGGCTGGCCGTGAGAAATTAGACAACTTGGTATTTGTAATTAACTGTAATTTACAGCGCCTAGATGGCCCAGTACGTGGCAACGGTAAGATTATTCAAGAGCTTGAAGGTATGTTCCGTGGTGCGGGCTGGAATGTCATTAAAGTAATTTGGGGTGGAAAGTGGGACGAGCTATTGGCTAAAGACACTGATGGTTTACTTAGAAAGCGCATGGAAGAAGTGGTGGACGGTGAGTATCAGGCTTATAAAGCTAAAGACGGTGCTTATGTACGTAAGCATTTCTTTGGTAAATACCCTGAATTATTGGCGATGGTTGAACACATGAGCGATGATGAAATTTATCATCTAAATCGTGGTGGTCATGACCCTTATAAAGTATTCCAAGCTTATCATGCTGCTAAAGCATGTAGCGACAAGCCAACGGTTATCCTAGCTAAAACTGTTAAAGGTTATGGTATGGGTGAAGCAGGCGAAGGCCAAAATACCACACACTCACAAAAGAAATTAGGCTTAGAGCAAGTGGAGATTTTTGCCAAACGCTTTGATGTGCCGGTAACTAAAACTGACGTTAAAGAACTTAATTTTTATAAGCCAGCCCCTGACAGCGAAGAGATGATTTACATGAATGCTCAGCGTGAAAAGCTGGGCGGCTCTTTACCTGTGCGCTCGTTCGAATTAGAAGATTTAAAAGCACCAGAATTAGATGTATTTAAAGCTCTATTAGAATCTAGTGGTGATCGTGAAATGTCAACCACTATGGCGCTTAATCGAGTCATGACTTTATTGGTACGTGACAAGCAGCTTGGGCCTAAGATTGTGCCAATTATCCCTGATGAGGCGCGTACGTTTGGTATGGAAGGTTTGTTTAGACAGCTGGGTATTTACTCGGCTTCTGGCCAACTTTACCAGCCGGAAGATTCTGATAAGGTCATGTGGTACAAAGAGGATATTAAGGGCCAAGTATTGCAAGAAGGTATTAACGAGGCAGGTGCAATCTCTGATTGGATTGCTGCAGCAACAGCCTATGCAACACACAATACCACCATGATTCCGTTCTACATTTATTATTCTAAGTTTGGTTTCCAACGTGTGGGTGATTTGGCTTGGGC
>JAPYQD010000173.1 GCA_029937335.1 Gammaproteobacteria bacterium | reverse complement strand
GTTGGTGAGCGGCAAATATTACCCATACACACAAATAAAATTTTGATTTTTTCTTTGCCCATTGGCTCTAGTTATCGATAAAATCAACCATTATATCAACTAAACTTAAGACACATGTCAAACTCACTCTTACAATCTGCCAAAGAAGTTATCCTTACTGAGGCGCAAGCTGTTACCCAGTTAGCCAATAGACTTGATCAAAGTTTTGTTGATGCATGCCAATTAATTCAAAACTGCACAGGCAAAGTGGTTTTAATTGGTATGGGTAAGTCTGGCCATATTGGTAACAAAATTGCAGCAACCTTTGCTTCAACGGGTACACCGGCTTTTGCTGTGCATCCGGGCGAAGCCGGCCATGGTGATTTGGGTATGATTACTGAAGGCGATGTGGTGATTTGTATTTCTTATTCTGGCGAATCAGACGAAATTATGACTTTAGTACCTGTGATTCAACGCCTTGGTGTGCCGATTATTGGGATGACAGGTAATGCCAACTCTTCAATTGGTGGTGTTTGTAACGTACACCTTGATGTCAGCGTTGAAAAAGAAGCCTGTCCGCACAACTTGGCACCCACTTCATCTACTACAGTTGCATTGGCCATGGGTGATGCGCTAGCCGTGAGCTTACTGACTGACAAAGACTTTAGTCCCGATGATTTTGCTAGGTCCCACCCGTCTGGTGCACTCGGCAGACGCTTACTCACTTTTGTTAAAAACATTATGAAGACCGGTGATGATATTCCAACGGTAAGTACTGACACCAAACTGTTGGATGCACTGCTGGTAATGAGTCAGAAAAAACTCGGCATGGTGCTAATTACTGACAATAGCACTCTATTAGGTATTTTTACTGATGGTGATTTGAGACGTGTATTGGAAGCTCATAGTGATATTCAATCACTCACGATTGGCGATGTCATGACGGCTAATTGCAAATCAATATCGGCAGACAAGCCCGCTGTGGTTGCGGTGCAAATAATGGACGAATTCAACCTCAACTCATTGCCAGTGGTTGATAATGACAATCAAGTGGTTGGTGCTATCAATACCCACACCCTAATGCAAGCTAAAATCATCTAAATTTCGGCGTCTTTTCCCTTTCTGACTTCGTTAGATTTTACAAATACTTGGTTGTGTAGATTTACTACACGCCCTTCATATTTATAAAACCCGCCTCGCAGAAAGAAAAAATACTTGTAATTTCTAATTAATCAATCTCTCTATACCCCACCAAAATCCAATCAGTGCGATGAGTATTGAAGTTGGCACAACTGCCAACTGTCGATAATTCAGTTTCAGCCTGCGTAGTATCAATAATACAATCACCACGCCTAAGACAATAACAATTTGTGCCAACTCTACGCCCACGTTAAAACCAATCAAGGTGGTTACAAAAGAATCCGGCGCCATCTCGAACTCTTTGAGCATGGTGGCAAAACCCAAGCCGTGAATCAAACCAAAGAAAAATACAACCACGCTTTTACGTTTGATAGATTGCTTAACCAGCAAGTTTTCAATCGCCACGTAGGCAATAGAAAATGCAATCAGTGGCTCAACAATTCTCGCTGAGACTTCCACTAAACCAACCATTGCTAGCCCAAGCGTTAACGTATGTGCCAGTGTAAAAGTTGTTACCAATAACAGTAACTTACGCCATAATAAGGATGAAAGCGCCAT
>JAPYQD010000025.1 GCA_029937335.1 Gammaproteobacteria bacterium | reverse complement strand
CGTGAGTGTGACTCTATTTTGCTTGGTGCGGTGGGTGGTTATCAATGGGAAGCGTTAGAGCGTGACCTTCGCCCAGAGCGAGGTCTGTTAGGCTTGCGTGCAGAAATGGATTTATTTTCAAACCTTCGCCCAGCCATTCTTTACCCCCAGCTTGCTAGCGCTTCAACCCTCAAAGAAGAAGTTGTTTCTGGATTAAACTTGATGATTGTTCGTGAGCTGGTTGCTGGTATTTATTTTGGACAACCTCGTGGTATTGAAACTCGTGATGGCGAGCGTTATGGTTTTAATACCGCTACTTATTATGAGTCAGAAATTCGCCGTATTGGCCATTCAGCTTTCAAAATTGCACAAAAACGCGACAAGCGTGTTTGTTCAGTGGATAAAGCCAATGTGTTAGAAGTGTGTGAATTATGGCGCGATGTGATGATTGAGGTGGCTAAAGACTATCCAGATGTTGAGCTTTCTCATATGTATGTGGATAATGCGGCCATGCAATTGGTTAAAGCGCCGAAGCAATTCGATGTGATGGTAACGTCAAACTTGTTTGGTGATGTATTGTCTGATTGCGCCGCCATGTTGACTGGTTCAATTGGTATGTTGCCAAGTGCATCACTCAACAAAGACGGTTTTGGTATGTATGAACCTATTCATGGTTCAGCGCCTGATATTGCCGGCCAAGACATTGCCAATCCTTTAGCAACGATTTTATCCGTTTCAATGATGTTGCGCTATTCACTTAACCAAATTGCACTCGCTGATAAGATTGATACAGCGGTAAATACCGTACTTGATCAAGGCTATCGAACTGCAGATATTGCTGCTGATGGCGATACGGTTGTCGGCACCAGTCAGATGGGCGATTTGGTTGTTGCTGCATTAAAGGATTAGTTATGGATATTGTCGTTTACTCAACCCACACTTGCCCCATTTGCGTTAAAACCAAAGAGCTATTAGACAAATGGAACTTACCATTTGAGCAAAAATATATTGATGATGATCGTGCCAATATGGTTGAGTTTTCAAAAGTGACTGATGGCGCTAGAATGGTGCCACAGATTGTTATCGATGGAAAGCACATTGGTGGGTTTAGTGATATGACGGAGCTACACATGGACGGCTTCTTCGATTAACATTTAATTTTCTAATTAAACCTGTGTTTTGAGTTACAATCTGTCTTTATGAAAGATATTGTTGCAAATAACGAGCATTTAAGAAGGTTAATGGAGGGCAACAAACGTTACGTTTCCTCTCATCTTCAGCATCCCGATCAATCAAGCGAAAGACGTTTTGAGCTCAAACACGGACAACATCCGTTTGCCATTATTTTAGGTTGTTCCGATTCGCGTGTTCCACCCGAAGTAGTATTTGATCAGGGTTTGGGTGATTTGTATGTGGTGCGCGTGGCAGGCAATGTGCTTGATCAAATGATTGTAGCGAGTATTGAATATGCAGTGCTTCATGTCGGCGTTTCACTAGTAATGGTAATGGGGCACTCGCAATGTGGTGCAGTTGCTGCGACATGTAATCATGAGCAGCTCGAAGGGCATTTGCCTAGTTTAACTTTTGCACTTAACCCAGCCTTTAATCAGGCGAAAGATCAGCTCGGTAATTTGGTTGAGAATGTCACTTTAGCGAATGTTAAAAATGTCACTGAAGAGCTTAGACAAACGGGTGCACATTTTCCTGAAATGGTAAGAGAGGGTAGGTTGAATATTGTGTCAGCCTATTATGATATGGATACTGGCAAGGTTGATTTACTAGAAATATGACTTTAGCAATTACCCAAGAATTATCCACCAGTTTGTACTGGATTTCATTAATAGCGGTCGTGGTTTCATCTGCTTCTGGCGTACTTAAATCTGGCTTTAGACATTTTGATTTGTTTGGCGTTATTATTATTGCCATCACCACTGGATTGGGTGGTGGGTCGCTCAGAGATATGTTGTTAGGTGTTGATGTGTTTTGGATCCAGGATCAAGTTTTCTTTATTGCTTCATTGGCAAGTGCTGTTATTATTTTTGTGGGTGCTAGGTTAATTTCAATTTCACCAAAGTTATTCTTAATACCTGATGCAGCAGGATTGGCAGCCTTTAGTATTGCAGGCACAATGGTGTCATTAGTGGCTGGTGCGCCTTGGATAGTCGCCAGCTTTATGGGTGTGGTGACGGGTGCGATGGGCGGTATTTTCAGAGATTTATTATGTAATGAAACGCCGATTGTTTTTAAAAGTCCATTGTATGCAACAGCAGCTTGGCTTGGCTCTTTAGCATTTATTGTGTTGTTAAATAATGGAGTTGGTGTGACGGTTTCAGCCGTTATTGCCGGATTGAGTATTTTTATTGTTAGGGTAGTGGCAATCCGCCTTGACTTGGGATTGCCGAAGTTTCAATTAAAAGAATAGACTTGGGACCTCTATAAGGTCCTTAAAGGTCTAATGACTCTATTTCTAATAGCATTTTATTAATATGTTTACCTAATTGAGCATCATAACCATGCCAGTCTCTATAAGCGGCTAGCTTTTTGTCAGCGAACGGTTTCATTTCATAATCAGCCAAATCTTCCTCGTAGCCTTTTTTAGTCTCATCTTGGATAATTAACAAGTAATCTAGGAATGGCTGGACAGCTGTAGCAGCACTGCCAGACGGGCCGTGACCAGGTACATATTGATCAAAACCTAAATCAATGGCGTATTCTAATGCTTTAATATTGCCGTGCATATCAGAAGTGCCATCAAATCGACCAAAACGATTAATCAAATCATTATCACCCAAGAACAGGGTTTTGCTACCGACGTGTTCAATCATGATGTCAGTGTTAGTATGGGCGACACCAGTGATATCGTTATGAATTTTGAAGGTTTCACCTGCGATGGTGATTTCTTGTAAGTCTGTAGTTGCATCCGTAGGGTAAGTTGCAATTGTGCCTTTTGACAAGCCTTCAGTTGAGGTGTCCATAATGCTAACCCAGCTATCACCCGCACCATCTTTGGCTTGAGCAATCATAGCAGGATGCGCATAAATTTTAGCGTTCGGATATTGCTCCATAATGGCTTGGTTACCTAACCAGTGGTCGCCATGTACATGAGTATTAAAAGCGGCTAAAATTGGCTTATCCGTGATTTTTTTAATCTCTTCAATGACTTTTTGACCAACTTGGTAAGTACCACCTGGATCAATGACAATCACGCCATCAGCACCAATCACTATGCCAGGATTATTCATAAAGCCATGATTTTGCTTGTTGGGCTCGCCCAATGGGCCGTGTATGATGTGAGTGTTGTCTGCAATCTTTTCAAATTTGTAATCACCTAAACCATCAATCACCCAAGCGTGCGTTAGCGTTGAAAGTGCCAATGTGAATAGTAGTGTTAATTTTTTCATTATTCTCCCCCTTGCTATAAAGGTATTATTGTACCTTTATAGCCTTTAACACGATGAACTTATGCGTAAAAAACCGAAGATATTAAATATCGAAACCCTTGCTACCACACGATTTTTTAATATTGAAAAGTTGGACCTAGAATTCTCTAATGGTGAGAGGCGTCAATATGAGCGCCTCAAACCACCCGGAGAAGGTGCAGTGTTGGTTATTCCGATGCTGGATGATGACACAGTGTTAATGATTTACGAATATTCAGGTGGTACTGACCGTTATGAATTAGCACTAACTAAGGGAAAGATTGACAAAGGAGAATCACCCATTGATGCAGCTAATCGCGAGTTGATGGAAGAGATTGGTTATGGTGCAAAAGACCTTAAGTTAATTAAGACCATGACACTAGCGCCTGGCTATCAATCGAATTTCACCCATATTGTTTTGGCGCAAAATCTTTATAAAGCTAGTGCTGAGGGCGATGAGCCCGAGCCATTAGAAGTGGTAGAGTACAAATTGAGTGATTTAGAGCAATTGGTTTATCACCAAGACTTGACTGAAGCCAGAAGTATTGCGGCACTTTATATGGCTAAGGAAATTATCAGAAAACAAAATCTGTGATTGATATTCCGCAAGACTTCATTCTTCATTCACCAACTGTTCCCTTCCCTAATATTGAGTTGGCGTTAGAAGAACCTAATGGCTTAATTGCGATTGGTGGTGACTTATCAACCGAGCGCTTATTAGATGCTTATCAACAAGGTATTTTTCCTTGGTATAGTGAAGGTGAACCCGTGCTTTGGTATAGTCCAAACCCTAGAATGGTAATTACCAAAGACACACTACACGTTTCAAAAAGTTTAGACAAAGTGCTTCGTAGTAATCGTTTCGAAGTTCGCACGAATACAAATTTTGAGCAAGTAATCCATCAGTGCAAAGATATCAAGCGTAAAGATCAAGACAGCACTTGGATTGATAATGACATGGTGCAAGCCTATATTCGATTACATCATCAAGGTCATGCGCATTCTATTGAAGTATATGAGGGTGATCAATTGGCAGGTGGTTTGTATGGCGTGGCAATTGGCAAAGTGTTTTTTGGTGAGTCGATGTTCTCTTGTGCAAGTAACGCCTCAAAAGTAGCTTTAGTACATCTGTTAAAAAATACCGATTATCAACTGATTGATTGTCAAGTAGAAAATCCTCATTTGAAAAGCTTAGGCGCCTTTAATATAGAGCGATCTGCGTTCGTACAACAGCTTCGGGATTTGGGGTAAAATAAGGGCTAATCTTTTATACAATCGTGGTGACAACATGAATACAACCCTTAAATTAGCAGCATTAATTTTAGTCATTATCGGCTTATCTTCTTGTGGAAAAATGGGTGAATTAGAGTCAGTCAAGGCTGAGGCAGTTGCTATGAAAATCGGCACAACAATGCAAGTTGATATTGTCTAAGTTTAAAAATATCCATTTTTTACGACCTTGAGCTTTTCTTACAAAAATCAAATACTACAGGCTGAATCTGTTGCGATAACAGATTTAATGGCGACTTACGGCTCACCACTCTATGTTTATTCTCAAACAGACATTGAGAATAACTGGCGTGAGTTTGATGCAGCATTTGGCAGTCATCCACATTTAGTTTGTTACGCGGTTAAGGCTAATTCAAACTTAGCGGTACTCAACACATTAGCCAAAATTGGCGCGGGCTTTGATATCGTATCTGAGGGAGAATTAGAGCGTGTATTGGCAGCTGGTGGACAGGCAAATCGTTGTGTATTTTCAGGTGTGGCTAAAACAGCTCGTGAGATCAAGCGTGCATTAGAAGTGGGCGTACGTTGTTTTAATGTTGAATCAGCTTCTGAGTTAGACAGAATTGAATCAGTGGCACAATCGTTAAATATGCAAGCACCAATCTCTATTCGCATTAATCCAAATGTTGATGCAAAGACACATCCTTATATCTCTACTGGCCTCAAAGAAAATAAGTTTGGTGTCGATATTGATGATGCTATTAATTTATATCAACAAGCAAATAACTCTAAGTATTTGAGTGTGCAAGGTCTTGATTGCCATATTGGCTCACAACTCACTGAAGTGTCTCCTTTTTTAGATGCGTTAGATAAGGTGTTAGAACTGGTTGATCAACTCAACCAGCAAGGTATTTCAATTGCGCATTTAGATTTAGGTGGCGGTGTCGGCATTCGATATGACGATGAGCAGACCATTGATATTAAGGCTTATGTTGAAGCAATGATTACCAAAGTGGGTAATATTGAGATAATTTTAGAGCCTGGAAGATCAATTGTGGGAAATGCAGGCGTATTTATCACTAAAGTTGAATTTTTAAAGCAAAATTCTGAGCATTCATTTGCCATCATTGATGGCGCAATGAATGATCTTTTACGCCCTAGTTTTTATAATGCCTATCATCAGGTTTTACCTGTTGATGAAAATGCTAATGGTATTCAGGCTAGCTGGGATTTAGTTGGGCCGATTTGTGAAACCGGTGATTTCTTAGCCAAAGGCAGAGAATTAAGCTTGTCACAGGGTGATTATTTGGCACTTATGTCGGCTGGCGCTTATGGTTTCACCATGAGTTCGAATTACAATTCTCGTCCGCGAGTGGCCGAGGTAATGGTGAGTGGCGAGCAGCATCACTTGGTAAGAGAGCGAGAAACCATCCAAGATTTATTTGAAAAAGAGAATATCATAAATGACTAAGTTAACAAACAATCAGAAGAAATTTTTAAGATCAATGGGCCACGCCCTAAAACCGGTGGTAATGGTAGGTCAACACGGTTTGAGCGAATCAGTTTTGGCTGAGCTTGAATCAACCATGAATAAGCATGAGTTGCTAAAGATCAAGGTTCGAGCAGACGGCAAAGACGAAAAACAACAAATGATTAACCAAATTGTAGAGGTGTCAAAATCACATCTTATTCAAGTGATTGGCAATATCATGGTGATTTACCGTGCCTTTGATGAAGATCCGCAGATTATCTTACCGAGAAAGTAATGAAGATTGCCATAAGTGCAGCTGAAACTTCAGGTGACTTAATTGGCTCTAAATTGGTTCAAGCGTTAAAAGCGCAAAACACTGATCACCAGATAGAAGGCTTGGCAGGCGAAAAAATGATCGCTGCTGGTTGTACACAACGCTGGGACCAAAACCTAGTTAATGTCATGGGTTTTAGTGAAGTTTTAAAAAAACTGCCTTCTTTATTGCGATTACGTAAAACCATTATTGATTATTATTCAACTAATAAGCCCGATGTTTTTATTGGTGTGGATGCCCCTGATTTTAATTTTGTCATTGAGAAAAAATTAAAAAAACAAGGTGTGAAAACAGTGCATTACATTTCGCCATCTGTGTGGGCATGGCGTCAAAGCCGTATCAAAAAAATCAAGCAATCAACTGATTTGGTGTTGTGTGTCTTTCCATTTGAAGTGGATTTTTATCAAAAAAATCAACAAAAAGCATTATTTGTTGGCCATCCATTAGCCCAAAGCTTAACTCCAAGACAAAACCATATAGCGGGTAAAAATATTGTTTTAATGCCCGGGTCTCGTGAGGGTGAAGTCAAACGATTATTGCCAGAAATGTTATCAGCAGTCCGATTAATGACGGATCAAGATCATGAGTTAAGCTTTCACTTGGTATTGGCCAATGAAAGTTTGCAGGAATGGGCAGTGCAACAAATTCAAAAATTGAACCTAAGTATATCAGTGGGTGACGCACATCAGCGCATTGAGCAAGCAGACTTGGTGTTGGTAGCATCAGGCACGGCCACTTTGGAAGTAGCATTGATTGGCGTGCCGATGGTAGTGGTTTATAAACTATCGGCAATGAGTTATTTTATTGCCTCACGATTGGTTAAGAGTCCGTACGTTTCATTGCCAAACGTAATTGCCAACCAGGCCTTAGTGCCAGAGCTGATTCAAAAAGATGCGAGTGGTGAAAATATTGCCCAACATGCAATAGAAATATTGAATAGAGATAATCAATTTTTGGTTAAAGAATTTAGTGCTATTCATGCACAGCTTAAACACGATGATGATGACCAAGCAGTAAAAGCGATTATGGATCTGGTTGGCGATTCACAGCAATCCTCTGGGAGGGTTCATGAGTGAAGATAGCTTGAAGGCTGTACAACAGGCACTGAAAGAAGATATTGGTTCAGGTGATGTCTCAGCCAGTTTGTTGCCTAATGCTCAAGTTGAAGCGAATATTATCGCTAGAGAGTCAGCGGTTATCTGTGGTATTGACTACGCACAACATGCATTTTCACTGGTTGATGATTCAATTCAAATTAACTGGATGGTTGCTGACGGTGGCCAAGTCGTTGAAAATCAAACCTTATGCACGCTGAATGGCTTAGCCAGCTCTATTGTGTCGGCAGAACGAGTGGCATTGAATTTTTTACAAACGCTGAGCGCAACAGCAACACAAACACATATTTTGGTGTCGAAAATCGCACACACTAATACACAGTTATTAGACACCAGAAAAACCATTCCCGGATTACGTTTAGCGCAAAAACAGGCAGTTAAATGCGGTGGCGGTGTTAATCATCGATTGGGTTTGTATGACTGTGTTATGCTCAAAGAAAATCATATTATTGCTGCTGGATCAATCAAACAAGCAGTTCAATCAGCGACTGAAAAATACCCTAATTTACCACTTATTGTTGAAGTTGAAAGCTTAGACCAATTACAACAAACATTGCTGCTTGATGGTATTACTAGAGCGTTGTGCGATAATTTCTCGATAGATGATTTGGCCAAGGCAGTTGTATTAGCAAAAGACAAACTACCACTAGAGGCTTCTGGCAATATTGATGCAGATAATATTGTGGCAACAGCCAATACCGGTGTGGATTATATTTCGATTGGTGGCATGACCAAAAACATTCAAGCCATTGATTTATCGCTAAGGTTTTCCTGAGGCAAAAAATACGGGTGACAATAAGTCGTCTTTAGTATTGTATTTAAGCGCTTCTCCATTTTTATCAATCACAGAGCCACCTGCATTTTGTAAGATGCAAACCCCAGCTGCCGTGTCCCATTCTGAACAAGGGCCAAATCTTGGGTAGTAATCATAACGACCTTGTGCAATTTGGCAGAATTTGAGCGCACTGCCCAAGCGGCTAATTTCATAATCAGCTTGCTGACTAAGATGACTTGTTAGTTGCTTATTATGAAATGAATGATGGCCAATTACTACCTGGAGTGGGCTTGATGGTGCTCTGGTTTTTAAAGTGGCCTCAATACCATCTTGTCGCTTAAAAGCCTGCCCGTTGAGTGTGTAATAATGGATCTTATCTAATGGTGCATAAATCATGCCAAATACAGGTGTATTGTTTTTGATATAAGCAATACAAATGCAAAATTCACCCGTGTGTTCTAGAAAATCCCGTGTGCCATCGAGTGGATCAATCAGCCAGTATTCTGACCACGTTGAGCGCTCGTCAAATGAGATTTCATCAGACTCTTCTGAGAGAACAGGTGTGTCAGGCGTGAGTTTTTGCAAACCCTCAACAATGAGCTGATGCGCAGTTTGATCAACAACAGTGAGTGGTGTCTGATCAGATTTCACTTTAACACCCATATCACTCTTATAGAAAGACATAATGACCTCGCCAACTTCAGTTGTTAGTGTGATCAATGGAGTTGTTAGTGCGTCAAACATATAAAACTATCATACCGTTTTTCTTTCTGAAAGACGAATTACAAGTATTTTTCTTTTCCTCCCAGAGCGCTGCTATATATCTCCAGCATGAGACAGGTTTGTAAATTACAAGTGTTTCCCCTTTCTAGTAGG
>JAPYQD010000172.1 GCA_029937335.1 Gammaproteobacteria bacterium | reverse complement strand
CTCCAAGCCAAACTCTTGGCAACTGATGAACCTACCAATAAAGCTCCAGCCAAACCCGGCCCCGCCGTATAAGCAATACCACTAATATCGCTGAGTTGAAGTTTTGCCTCGGATAAAACTGCTTTGATTAAAGGAATAGTGCGTTGAATATGATCACGTGAAGCCAGCTCTGGCACCACACCACCATATTCAGCATGCATTTCTACTTGAGAAAATAATTGATGAGCGATTAAGCCTTGATTTGATGAATACAGCCCAATACCGGTTTCATCACAAGAGCTTTCAATGCCGAGCGTGATAAAATTTTTAGTGACCACTGTTTGATTCGCCTAAATAGACTTTTTTAACATCCTCGTTAGATAAGATTTCTTCTTTGTTACCTTTGGCAATAATCTTTCCATCATGAAGTACATAGGAATGATCGCAAGTATCTAACATTTCCCGATAATTATGATCAGTAATAAGCACGCCGATACCCTTGTCTCTGAGATGATAAATAATTTTCTGAATATCGCCCACCGAGATTGGATCAACACCAGCAAAAGGCTCATCTAGCAATACAAATTTTGGATCCATTGATAATGCTCTGGCGATTTCTACGCGTCTGCGCTCTCCGCCTGAAAGACTTAATCCATCAATATGACGAATGTGCTCAATGTTAAATTCGGCTAGCAGCTCTTCTAATCGATGCTTTCTTTGCTTTTTGTCTAATTGAGGATTCAACTCTAAAACCGCCATAATATTATCTGCAACAGATAACTTTCTAAAAATAGAAGGCTCTTGCGGTAAATAACCCAAACCGAGTTTTGCGCGTTTGTGCATCGGTAATTTGCTGACTTTCATATTGCCAATAAATACTTGGCCTTTATCTGCCCTCACTAAACCACAAGCAATATAAAAACAGGTGGTTTTACCCGCACCATTTGGCCCCAATAATCCGACAATTTCACCTGATTTAACTTCAAAAGAAACATCGCTGACCACTTCGCGTCTAGCGTATTTTTTACGAATGTTCTGAACGGTTAATGTGTTTTCTTGCATAAATTAGTAAGGCGTCATTTTGAGTAATTAATCTTACCCTAAATTAAACGAATTTGTTCAGAGCTATAAGCTTCGATCACCGTGTTGTTTGACTTGATAACCAATGCGCCTTGTTCATTAACTCCGTTAGCAATGCCCACAGTTTTTTTATCTTGATAATTAAGTTCTAGCTGCTTGCCTAGTAAATAATCATGCTGATGCCACTGCGTTTGAAAAGCAGAAAATCCATGTTGCTCAAAGCGTTGTAAAGACTTTAACAAACCATTGATTAATTTTTCATGTAAGTCTACTAAACTCGGTAAAGTTGAGCAAATATTTGACAAGTCAGTCCATGGCGTATTGCATTCAAAACCTGCACCTAATTGATGATTCAAGCCCAAGCCTATCACCACAGATTGCCAATCATTTTGCACACTGTTTTCAATCAAGATACCGGCAAGTTTTTGGTCTTTAAAATAAATATCATTTGGCCATTTTAATTTCAACTGATCAAGCTGATACTCGTCTTCCAATGTACTGATTACTGATAAACCTATCGCCAGACTAAGGCCATTTAATGCTACTTTTGTAGAGAATGGATAACGCAATGATAACAACACACTACTGTCTTTTTTACTTAGCCAAGTTCTCTGATATTGGCCTTTCCCGGCAGTTTGTTCCCT
>JAPYQD010000171.1 GCA_029937335.1 Gammaproteobacteria bacterium | reverse complement strand
ACATGCAAAAAGCTCAAGCAGAAATCAAAAACCTAACAGCGACTGGCAAAGCCGCCGGTGGTGCAGTGCAAGTAACTATTAATGGTGAGCATGAAGCCACCAACCTTCAAATCGATGAAGGTGTCATGGATGATAAAGACATGCTGGAAGATTTAATTCTTACCGCTATTAACGACGCTACTAAACAAATCGCTGACGCATCAGCTACCAAAATGCAAAGTGCGACTGGTGGAATGAAGTTGCCTGGTGGAATGAACTTACCCTTCTAATGATTGAAAAACTAAACAAAACCTTTTGTGCGCTACCTGGTGTTGGTAGCAAAACTGCACAACGCTTTGTTTACCATCTATTAGAACGTGATCGAGAAGGTGGATTCGAACTGGCTAAGGCTTTGGTTGATGCTATGGAGCATGTTAAGCACTGCTCATCATGCCGCACACTTAGTGAAAAAAATATTTGCAATATTTGTGCTAATGATGTGCGTGACTCATCACAACTTTGTATTGTTGAAACCCCAACTGATATTCATGCCATTGAACAAAGTGGTGTTTACAAGGGTAAGTATTTTGTTCTTAGTGGTTACCTCTCTCCTATTGATGGCATCGGTGCTGCTGAGCTTGGTTTAGATGAACTAGAGCAAAAACTGCGCAATCTAAAAGTGGAAGAAATTATCTTGGCCACTAACGCTACGGTTGAAGGCGAGGTTACTGCTCATTACATCAGTAATATGGCAAAGCAATTTGATGTTCAAATCACCCGTATTGCTCATGGCATTCCGATTGGTGGTGAACTTGAATATGCCGATATTAACACCATTGCTCATGCCCTATCCGGTCGTAAGAACTACGATTAGAATTTCTTAGATAGTAACTCTATCTCATATCCATCAGGATCTTTTAAAAACCCGACAATGGTTGTGCCAGCACTCATTGGCCCTGCTTCGCGTATGACTTGTGCACCTTTTGATCTCGCCATCTCAACAGCTTTATAGACATCTTCGACATTAATGGCAATATGGCCAAAACCTGTACCCACCTCATAACCATCCTTGCCCCAGTTATAGGTTAACTCTAGTGCTGGATTTTCTGATTCTGGGCCATAACCCAAAAACGCTAAGGTGAATTCTCCCTTGGGGTATTCTTTTTGACGTAACAGACTCATCCCTAAAACTTCGGTATAAAACGCAATGGATTTGTCCAAATCCCCGACTCGTAACATTGTGTGCAAAATTCTCATAATAACTCGCTATAATCCAAATACTTATTATTATAAACACCAAACGAATGACAGACACACTTAGCCATTGGGATAAAGTTTACCAAAGTAAAGACCATGCCCAGGTCAGCTGGCATCAGGATCACGCCACACTATCATTTGACTGGATATTGGCATATACGAACAAAAATGCTAATATTATTGATGTCGGTTCTGGTGTGTCAATATTGGCTGATAATTTATTGGATGAGGGTTATGCCAATTTATCATTATTAGAGTTATCTTTCACTGCGATTCAAACGACACAAGAGCGCTTAAAAAGCGATGCTAACAAAGTTAATTTTTATAATGAAAATATCCTAAATTTTCAATCAGATACTCAATTTGACTTATGGCATGATCGTGCGGTTTTTCATTTTCTAACCGATGAAGAAGATCGGCAAACTTACCTTAATAAGCTCAATCAATATCTCAAACCTCAAGGCTATTTTTTAC
>JAPYQD010000170.1 GCA_029937335.1 Gammaproteobacteria bacterium | reverse complement strand
ATTTCATCTAAAATTTTCAATGTTTTATGCGCCTCTTCTTCGTCAACAACACTCAACGCAAAGCCCACATGCACCAAAACCCATTTGTCAATCAAGTCTTGTGCTTGGTGTGTATTATCTAGTACGCAAGCAATATTAACCTCTCTTGCTACACCAGACAAATCAACCATTGCAATTTGATTGTCGCTATCAATAACTTCTTTAATTTGTGCAGGAACACCTAAACACATTGCTACTTCCCCCTTAATTTGTCCGATAAATCATTTACTGAATTTTATCAGTTTTTGTGATAATCATTGCTCTATGAAGTTCATTTTGCAATTCTCTAACATTACCACTCCATTCAAAATTTGCTAATAACTTCTTTCCTAGACTTAATTTTCTTTTTTATTTGAGCGCTACTTGGTCTTGGAAATTCTGCGTTAAGCTCTAGTGTTAACAATTGATCTTGCTCTTGAAGAGCAAAGATTTTTGCCGCATTATTTACAACCAACTTTAAATTGTCAGGATGCCAAGGTTTGGATAAAAATTGATAGATTCCAGCCTCATTAATGCCTGCTATTAAATCTTGAGTATCGGTATAAGCAGAAACGATAATTCGAACAATTTCAGGATGTTTGCCTTTAACCTGTTTTAAAAACTCTATGCCTGTAGTATTAGGCATTTTTTGATCAGACAAAAAACAGTCACAGGATACTGGTAAATAACCTCCCATGCATCCTTGGCACTTAATACACAATGCACTTTAAAATCACGCTTTAAGGTTCGATTATAGGTCTCAAGGGCGCTCTGCTCATCATCAACGACTAAAATATGTGGCTTACTCATTACTATCAATACATATAAAATTAACTACTTTTTAAGGCTTTAATACTAGCCATATGCGCTCTAAGCCACTGATACCATTTGTCCATACCCTCTCCACTAGTAGCAGATACTTGCAACACTTGGATCTTTGGATTGACTTGACGCGCATAAGCGATACAGCTTTCAACATCAAAATTCAAATGCGGCAATAAATCAATTTTATTTAACAACATTAAATCTGCGGCTGCAAACATATCAGGATACTTTAATGGCTTGTCCTCACCTTCTGTGACTGACAAAATGGCAACCTTGCAATATTCACCTAAATCAAATGCTGCCGGACATACTAAATTACCAACATTTTCAATAAATAAAAGACTATCTTCCTCGATGTTAAGCGTGTCAAATGCATTGCCAACCATATTAGCGTCTAAATGACACCCTTTACCGGTGTTTACTTGAACCGCATCAACGCCAGTTTTATTGATTCTATCCGCATCATTAGTTGTTTGTTGGTCGCCCTCAATCACCTTTAGACTAAACTCATCTTTTAATTTAACCAAACTGGTTTCTAAAATTGATGTTTTGCCTGATCCTGGGCTAGATACTAAATTTAGCGCTAAGATACCCTTGTCTAAAAAATAGGCTCGGTTATTACCAGCATAATCATTATTTTTGGACAAAATGTCTAGCTCTACTTGAACAATCTTTTCTTGACTCATGCCTGCAATATGTAGACCTGCACTGCCCTTGCCATAATGGTGTTGATGATCATGACTTTGGTCGTGGCTATGGTCGTGATCGTGTGAATGACTATGGTCGTGATCGTGATCATGTGAATGACTATGGTCGTGATCGTGGTCGTGTGAATGACTATGATTTGTTTCGCTACATCCGCATACTGT
>JAPYQD010000169.1 GCA_029937335.1 Gammaproteobacteria bacterium | reverse complement strand
TAAGCCATGCAAGTTTATCGCCTAAATGTAATAATGCTTTTGTGAGTGATAATAAGCCTCTAGTCAGTATATGGTCTTTTAATGCCGTTGTTTTGATTGATTCAAAATCAATGCTGTGTGCTTTTAAAACATCAACAATGTCACTCAGATGTGAACGTCCTCTAACCAATATGGCAATTTCTCCTTTTGGGTTTTTACTCAAAGAATCGTTAATGATCTCCAGTACTAAATCTGCTTCTGCCTGATATTGACTATGAGTAAATGGATGAAAAACAATGGCTTGATCATTGGTTAAATCTGAATTTGATATTGATGATGAATAGCCAATAGCTCCTTGATAAATATCCTCCTCATTAGGAAATATTTTTTTAAAAAATACATTGTTTCTTTCAACAATGCTTTTTGATGAGCGAAAATTTGTAGTTAGCTTTAGTGATTTTGGTGCAATACTAGCAATACCAACCGCCTTTACTTGCAAGAACAAGCCTACCTGTGATTCTCTAAATCGATAGATGGATTGCATAGGGTCACCCACTAAAAACAATGTTCTACCATCGTCTACTTGCCAATGATGGATGAGTTTTTTAACCAAATTAAATTGTGAAGCAGAAGTGTCTTGAAACTCATCAATGAGAATATGTTGAACTTTATAATCCAAAAATAAAGCCATGTCACTAACGTTGGAATGCTCATCCAACGTGTGGTTAGCGCGTAATGCTACTTCGATAAAATCATGTGCTTGTTCACTGTCAAACAACAAATTAAGTTGTGCAACACAAAGTTTTAATACTTGTGCAATGTCCTCCAACGCTTGTATTTCCAATTTGGAAAAGTCAATGTCAGGTAACTGGTTTACTCCACCTAACAACTCTGTCAAAGACTTATGTTTACTTAATTCTTGTAATATTTTTTCAAATTCTTGTTTTTGCGTTTTAATTTCAGGGGGAAAGCCGTTGTTTTTATTAAGACTTTTACGCCACAACCCGTCTTTTTTTAAACACAACGAACTGAGCATTTTCCACACCGACAAATCTTCAACACTACTTGCTGGTAGTGACTGAATTTGCGCATATTCATCTTTCGTATTAACAGCAATCAAATCAAAAAAATCTTGGTTAATATGCTGCTTGGCCTCTTTCTCTAAACAACTTAAATGCTGAATTATAATTTTCGAAGCACTGTCTCTAAGTATGGATGGATCAAGTGCATCGCCTCGATACAGTCGCGTAAGCCATTGGTCACGTTTGGCCAACATACTGGTTGTTAGCCGATAAAATTTTTCAATGTTGTTGTCTAAATACAATAATAACGACGAAATGGCTTGGTTGTGTTCTTCATCGCCAATCATTAATAGTGTTTGCTCAGCCGCAGAATGATAAGCTTTTTTCCTCTCCCAATCCTGGGTCATAATACGTGGTGTAACTAATTGTGAACGAGTTGGGTAACGTCCAGAAATCAGGCTGGACAAGCCATCAATGGTAAATATTTTAAGACGTTGTGGGGTTTCCAGGAGTTGCCAATTATTCTTCTTTGAACGCTCAATTACTTTTAACGCTAAACCGTAAGTGATTTGCTTATGTGTTTGTTCTGGTCTTGGGTTTTCAGTTGATTTAAGTGATGATAGAACACGATCAATTAGCTCATCAACCGCCTTATTGGTAAACGTCATAGCCATAACGTTTTCTGGTTCATCGCAAACTGACAACAGTTTTA
>JAPYQD010000168.1 GCA_029937335.1 Gammaproteobacteria bacterium | reverse complement strand
CGGCGTTAATATCGCTCAGAACAACCTGCCCGGCATCACCAACTTTTTTTCTAAACTCAATGGCCAGATCACCGGTTCCACCCGCAATGTCTAATACCTTGTCTCCAGCCTTAACATTGCTTGAGGCAATGGTATAGCGCTTCCACAAACGGTGTGCACCAAACGAAAGTACATCGTTCATAAGGTCGTACTTACTAGCTACCGAGTCAAAAACACCCCTGACCAGGCCTTGCTTGTCATTAGTGGAAACATCTTTAAAGCCAAAATGTGTGGTTTTGTCCATGATTAATATTAATTATTTGTTTGGATATTTTCTAAAATCACTGCCCGTGTAGATTTGTGTTGGGCGGAAGATGCGGTTATGACCTACCTGCTCGTGCCAGTGTGCTGCCCAGCCGGCCGATCTTGCCATGGCAAAAATCGGAGTAAAGTGCTCTTTAGGAATTTTAAAAATTTCTGAATACAAAATACCTGAATAGAAGTCAACATTTGGGTATACGCCTTTAACAGAAAGCAATTCTTCGCAAACACTTTCAACTTCTAGGGCGGTCTCAAAGCGCTTAGATAAAACTATATTATTTTTCTTGATATAGGCTTCAATCATTTCTTGTAAGATTGAAGCGCGAGGATCTTTCACGCTGTATTCACGATGCCCCATGCCCCAAATAACTTCTTTATTTTTTAATCGATTTTTAATATAGCTACGTGCATTTTTCGCGTCGCCAATCTCATCTAACATTTTTAGTACATCTTCATTTGCTCCGCCATGAAGAGAGCCAGCCAGCGTTCCAACCGCTGCAGAGATAGAGGCAAATGGGTTTGCTAATGTTGAGGCGGTTACCATGGCTGAAAAGGTGCTGGCGTTAATGGTGTGCTCTGCGTGTAAGATTAGACATGCGTCAAATAACTGCACAATGTCATCGTCTGGCTCCTCGCCAAAGGACATGTATAAGAAATTTTTGGCGTAGGACATATTTTTTCTGGGAGGTATTGGGTCGTATCCAGCACTAATTCTAGCCCACATAGCAACCAAGGTGCTCATGTTGGCAATGATTTTCGTCAGCGCGCTCTGAGTAAAAACCGAGTCAGGATTTTTAGCGCCCGCATCAGGGTAGAAGGTTGCCATGGCTGCTATCGCAGTTTGCAATACGTCCATTGGATGTCCGCTGGCTGGTAGCGCCCACATCATTTCTCGAATGTTGCGTTTTACTTCGTAGCGTTTGTGCAACACGCAGCGAAAATCTTCTAATTCTTGTTTACTAGGAAGCTCGCCATCTCTTAACAACATGGCTACTTCTTCGAAAGAGGCGTTTTTAACCAAGTCTTCAATGGAATAGCCGCGATATGCCAAGATGCCGTTTTCGCCATCAATAGATGAGATAGAAGATTCTGTTGCTGGGACACCGGCTAAACCCGGAACGTATTCAATCATAATTTATACCGAAAAAGAAGAGCCGCAACCACAAGTGGTTTTGGCGTTCGGATTGTGAATAATAAAGCGAGATCCTTGAAGGTCTTCAAGGTAATCAACCGTTGCACCAATTAAATATTGGTAACTCATTGGATCAACCACAAGGCGTACCCCGTTGTTATCAACAGTGCTATCACCTTCTTTGTATTTTTCATCAAAAGTGAAGCCATAAGAAAAACCAGAGCAACCACCACCCGTAATGTAGACGCGTAGTTTTAGCTCGTCATTTTTTTCTTCAACAATTAAGT
>JAPYQD010000167.1 GCA_029937335.1 Gammaproteobacteria bacterium | reverse complement strand
ACCACTGAATCATCAACACGATTAACAATATCACGATTGTGCAGTAAAAAATAATCAGCAATTTTTCCAAGTTCATTCAATGCATGCTGGTTATCTATAATTTGAGGATTGTGACTCTGGTTACCGGAAGTAAGCACCAATGGTTCATCAAGCTCTTGCAATAACAAATAATGCAGAGGTGAATAAGGCAACATAAACCCCAAACTCTTTTGCTTGGGTGCAATCTGTGCTGAGAGCAAGTCATTGGCTTTGGTGAGTAATACAATGGGTGATGCCCTGTCTGTTAATAAACACTCTTCTTGGTCGGACACTAAACAATATTGCTTGACCATTGAAACATCTCTGGCCATCAAAGCAAATGGTTTATGTTTTCTATGTTTCCTCTGTCTAAGTGTTACAACAGCAGACTCAATACTCGATAAACAAGCCAAATGAAATCCACCAATACCCTTGATAGCAACGATCTTTCCTTGCTTTAATAGAGAGACGGTCTTCTCAATTATATTATTTGTAGCAACGTTCTCACCCGTTGCATCCGTCAACTGTAATTGTGGTCCACAGTCAGGGCAGGCGTTGGGCTGAGCATGAAAACGCCTATCAATAGGATTTTGATATTCCTTTTCACACTGTTTGCACATCGGAAATACTGACATACTGGTAGACTTTCGATCATATGGAATCTCCTTCATGATGGAGAATCTGGGGCCGCAGTTAGTGCAATTAGTAAATGCGTAGCCATAACGACGATTATTTTTATCTGTTATGTCATCTATGCAGTCATTGCAAATACATGCATCAGGAAGAATAACGGCAGAGGTCTTGCCTTTACGGCTTTTACTAATACTGAAATCTTTGTAGACCTTATCATCTTGATAGTTTTCAATAATACTTATATCGATTATTCTCGAAAGCTCTGGTGCATCATTGTTAAGTGATAATAATAATTTATCAAGTTGTATTTGTGTGCACTGAAGAACAATAACCACACCTGCACTGTCGTTATAAACCTCACCAAAAAGATTAAATTGTTTTGCAATTTTATAAACAAATGGTCGAAATCCAACACCCTGAACAGCGCCAACAACCTTGATTTTTTTGCTAAGCGTTGTCTTCATGGGCAAGATTGTACATGTTGCACAATAAAAAGTGATTGAATTACACTAACTGTGCTTTGTTTGCTTGTTATTTATTTCTTATCGAACGCAGAGCCATATTGTTTCATGTGCTCCTTTAACATTTTATTGAATTCTTCTGTGTAGAATTCGATAGCGCCATCAACATTTTCTTCAAAACTTTCTTTTGTTTCGGACATAGAAGCGGTAATAAAGGAGCTAAAACGTGCTGATGCGTACAACAAAGAGGCATTAACCAACTGATGATCTGCATTCTCACATTCCGCATTAGCCTGTGCAATAAAGATATCAGCTAATTTAATAAAATTTTCATTCGCCTCTTTTTGCTTTTGTTTAGTTTGTTTTTCTTGTTCTTCAATATCGCTCATGATTTCACCTTAATTAAATTAAACAGTAATTTTTATGCTGGATAATCATACCTTATACATTTTTTATTTTGACTTAAGGTTTTTAAAGAAAGAAGCTAATATGGTAGTCACGGTCAGATTTGAACTGACGACTTCCAGCATGTCATGCTGGCACTCTAACCAACTGAGTTACGCGACTATAAAGAATATTATCAGCAGATATGCTAACAACGAACGAAATTATACCCGCAAGGGGG
>JAPYQD010000024.1 GCA_029937335.1 Gammaproteobacteria bacterium | reverse complement strand
ATTAAAAATTAGAATAAATGTTATAATTAGTATATATAAAAATTAAATCCTCCTAGATTGTTTTTCATATATCTCCCCGAAATCTGCTTAGTAACCAGAACATAAAAACCAGAGTCTTTCATTTCTCTGGTTTTTTTTCGTCTATATTTTCTAAGATTGCTCGGTTAGAGCCTAACATCATTCAATAATATCTAAGATTTCCTTGTAGTTTTTCTGCATGCTTTGGAGGATAGGAATATCAGTGAAACTCTTAATTTCCGCCATCATCAGTGGTGCGCTCGAACAAACGCCAGAAATGGCATCTGGAACAAGATCAAATTTATCTTTTAGGATTTGAATGCCACCAGAGGCAGCAATCGAATCAGGAGCACAGAATACAAGTTTATGAATCCTACTTCTGACCTCAGGCATTTGTAAAAGCATTGCTGTTTCGCGCTGCATAATACCGTCAGCAAATTCAAGAACTAAATAATTCTTTGGATTGTTGCCATATTTCATATCTATTTGGTTAAACATATCAAATAGTTGTTTCTTATCCAACATATAAGTCGATGGATAGCCAAAATAAGTGAAATCAGATACGTGCTCGGCGCCACAGTCGTTCATTAATAAAATATCTTTCAAGCTTGCTGTGCCAGTAACCTTACTCGCCCTAACACCTTTCCCAACCGAAGCCAAAGCATAACAACAAGCTGCAGCAGCGTGTGTTTTGCCACTATTCATCGTCGTTCCAACGCATAGAATAATCTTAGCACCCTTCTTTGTTCTGGATGTATTTTTTGCTTTTATTAGTTGGTAGTTTGTCGTATTAGTTACTTTACCATCATCACTACATACATAACCAAGAATCTTTACCTTTGTTGCTACCGCAATCAAGGCGTTTTGACAAACAACATCGCCTATGACGCCGCCGCCGCTAAATAGTTCAACAACTTCTTTATATTCCGTTGGAACCGTGCCTTCAAATTGGTCCGGCGAATAACGGGTGCCAAAAGTAAATATTGCCCGAGTGCCAACATTAAGCGTGTGTTTTCTTGCAGATTTACTTTCCAATCTTTTATGATGGCCAATTTTAGTGATTTCTGCGAAGACAAGATCACCAACCACCGGAACCTTAGTAATACTTGGATCGTAGAATTTCATATCTCTTTTTTTAACAGCCACGGCTGAGCTTGTAATAATCCTATTAGGTTTTATTTTAATCATTGGAAGTTGGTTTGATATTTAGGAGTTTATTGTAGAGCAATTTTTCTGAAATAGCAACTGTAAAAATGTTATCTTTGTTAAATAATTACAGCTTTTTTTGTAGGCTATTTTCCATAAGGCTTGTGGTTGATTTTGAAGTTCTATATAATGATATTTTAGCTTGAGAATAGAGAAGATATGAAAAATGGAGTGAATAATAATATTCCTTTAATTGTTGATTTAGACCATACATTAATCGATACCGATTTATTGTATGAATCCGCTATAGCGGTACTTAAAAAAAGCACGTGGTTGATACTACTGTATCCTTTTTGGCTTGCCAAAGGCAAAGGTTATTTAAAAGCCCAATTGGTTAAGCGCTTTAGTATTGATGCACAAACACTACCCTATATTCAAGACACCATTGATTATATTAATGAGCGAAAGAAGTCTGGCGATACTATTATTTTGGCAACCGCCTCACATAAAGATTATGCCTTTGCTGTTGCCAAACACATTAAATTATTTGATGACGTGATGGCTAGTAATGCGGATTTCAATCTATCCTCACACAACAAGGCAGATAAATTAGTTGAGCGCTTTGGCAAGAATAACTTTGATTATATGGGTGACCACATGCGCGATATGCCAGTTTGGGAAGCATCCAATTTATCAATCTTGGTTAATGTATCAGATAAAGTGATTAAAAAAACACAGCACCTCAATACCCTGATTTTATCCCGGAAGATTAAATGATGTTTTTGGCCTTGTACATACGATATAATGAAAGTGGGAATTTACCTACTAACAATTTAGATCTACTCAAAGGAGAAATACAATGAAAAAAACAACTTTACTTTTAGCAGGCTTGCTAACAACTACGCTAAGTTTTGCAAACACAACTGAATCTCAAACTTTGGATTTTGGTGCAATTAAGAGCTTCTTGGAAAATCAAATAGCAAACCTTGATTTTCAAGCACCGGAAAATGTAGCAGCAGCACCGATGTATAACGAGGAAACTACTGAATTGGATATCGACTTCCAAGGCATGAAGGATTTTTTAAATCGTCATTTAAACAAATAGCAATTTAATTCTATAAGCGGAGGCGGAATATGAGTGAATACTTGATTGGGTTGACGATTGGCAGTTTTGTTGGAGTTTTAGCGACGTTCACATCCATGTGGCTAGCGAGAGTGACCATTACGCCGAAAGAAATAGGCTAAATAAGCCAGACATAAAAAAAACCAGAGCAATAAAAGACTCTGGTTTTTTTTCGTCTGATGAAAATTATTGGTATTGCAGCGCTGGCGCCATTGCATTATCAATATCAGCCAACTCCTTTTTATACCCTTCATAAAATGAACCTGCTGGTGGATTTACCCACTCTTCATATGAAAAACCTCTGTTTTCATTGTATTCACTAAATGTTTTTTGTAATTTAATTCTCTTTATGCTTAATTCATTTAAAGCTTCGTCTACTACATTCATATTATTCTCCTAATCCCATTTGTATATATCCAGTTGGACAAACATCGGCACATATGTGACAACCAATACACTTATCGTAATCGGTATCAACATAACGGCCAAGCGTCGACTGGTCCTTCTTTACCTTAAACACAGCATCCTGCGGGCAATACATCACACAGTTATCACACTCAAAACATAAACCACATGACATGCAACGACCAGACTCTTCTTGCGCCTCAACCTCAGTATAACCAATTAAACGCTCTTCAAAATTTCCCAAGACATTATCTACATCAACAAGCTTATGATCACGAGCATTTCTAGCTTCTTTTTCAAAGTGACCTAAAAACAACTCCGTATGTGGAATGATTGAGGCAAATGAGCGATCTTCATAGTTATGAACGGCATAGTTCGCAGAGTCAGTAGCTTCACCTGGTGCGCCTGCTGAATCATAGTCTTCCGACGGTGATAAGTCCCACTCGTCAAGTTTCTTCATTAAATCGAAGTAATGCACATCAACCTTAGGACGTGCTGTCTGACTCTTACCAGCAAGGTAGTCACCTATGCTTTCAGAAACAATGCCGGCCTGGCCAATGGCAGTGGTTAATAGATGCGGACGGACCACATCACCACAAACAAAGAACCCCGGCTTGTTCGGCACTTGATAATTTCTATCAGCATCAATAAAACCATGATCATTGAAGAATGAATCATCCATGCCTTCATTATCTACGCCTTGACCAATTGCTGGAACTATAAGTTCACATTCAACGTCAAATTCAGAACCTTCAATTGGTGTCGAGCCATCAGCTTCTAAACGAATAAAGCGCAGCGCAGTTGCGCGGCCATCTTCACCCTTAATAACTTCGATAGGACTAAGTTGTCCCTGTATATCCACACCTTCACGGTTTGCATCGTCAATTTCTTCTTGTGCTGCTGGCATATCATCGATAGTCGAGCGCGTTGTAAGCAATACATCTGCGCCTAAACGCTTTGAGGTATCAACAACATCGTGCGCAGTATCATTAAAAATAATGTTTTCTGGACGATCTTTTGCGGCAACCTTTGTAATATTACCTAAGCGGCGCGCCACCGAGACAACGTCGATGGAAGTATCACCACCACCAATACAAATTACCTTGCCAGTAATGTGTTGCAAACGACCCTGGTTGTATGCTTCAAGAAATGCTACACCTGATACACAGTTAGTTGCATCGCCACCTGGTATTGGTAACGAACGCCCTGCCATGGCACCGATGGCAAATAAAACTGCATCGTATTCTTTTTCGAGCTCATCTATCGTTATATCAACGCCGACTTTTGTGTTCATTTTAGTTTCCACACCAGTCTCTAAGATTCTATCAATCTCATACTGCAGCACATCACGTGGGACGCGATAATCTGGAATACCATACATCATCATGCCGCCAAGCTTATCGTATTTTTCAAATACGGTTACTGCATGGCCCTGCTTACGCAATTGTAATGCGGCAGCTAAGCCACCACAACCACCACCGATAATAGCAACTTTCTTGCCAGTCTCAGGGGCATTAAATTCAAATTTAAAACCTTGTTCGATTGCATTATCGCCAATAAACTGCTCAACAGCATTAATACCAATCGTATCTTCAACCTCATTGCGGTTACAGCCATCTTCACATGGTGCTGGACAAACACGACCCATGATTGATGGGAACGGATTAGCATCGGTGGAGCGCTGAAATGCGTATTCTTGCCACGAAACATCACCTGGTGGCTTTTCCATGCCACGAACAATATCTAACCAACCACGAATATTGTGGCCAGATGGACATGATGCCTGACAAGGAGGCGTTTGGCTTACGTAAGTTGGACACTTATGTGATTCATCATTTTGGAAAATCTTTTGACTCCAAGGCACTGAACCGAGATCATCACCTTCATCTTTAAACATTCTGAAAGTGTGATTTTCGCCTTTATAATTCTTACCGTATGGATTTTTTTGCATATTGACTCCCTAAACTTATTTAGCAATAATAAAATTGGAAAAATTCGAATCTATCTTTTCTTTTCCATCAGAATACCCAGATTCATAATCATCTGTTATTCTTTGCTCCTCAAGTTCCGGATTACATAAAAACCCTGCTACCCAACCCTGGATGTAATTATCATTCACACCTAATTCTTCCATCTTCTTAACACCTTCGTAGTAAGTCATTGCTGATACTCCTTCTTTTTGGTTATAATTTAATACTCTTTAATCAAACTTAAAATCACTTGATATCAGAGAATGGTAATATTATAACCATTTAAAACACGATAATCAAGAAAACAATTAAATGATTAATTAAAAACGTATATAAGCCGAAGAATTTAACTGGTGACGCGTACCTTTCCAGTCAGAAACGTGGAATTTAGTAAACGGTAATCCAGTCTTTTCAAAGAATGCTGGCCAACCGATACGGTCAACCCACTCGCCGACTCTTTCCCAGTCTCTGGCGTCTTCTTTATATACTGCTAAAATATTTTTAACTACGGCACTAACTTCCGGCCATCTTGGCGGGTTATTAGGTAGTCCAGCAGCAACTAACTTCTGAAAAGAAGGCTTAGATCTAGCATTTGAGTGCTTACCGCCGATCCAAATTGCTAGCTTAGAGTGCTCAGGGTCATTAATTTGCATTGGAGGACATGGTGGGAAACATGCACCACAACAGATACATTTCTTCTCATCAACTTCCAATGTTGGCTTGCCGTTAACCATTGCAGGACGAATCGCTGCTACTGGACAACGTGCTACAACCGTCGGACGTTCACATACGTTAGCAACAAGATCATGGTTGATCTTAGGCGGCTTAGTATGTTGAATGTTAATCGCGATATCACCGTGACCACCACAGTTAATCTGACAACATGAAGTCGTCATATGCACACGGTTAGGCATTTCTTCTTTTTGGAATTCTTCGTATATATCATCCATCAGTGCTTTTACAACACCGGATGCATCTGTACCTGGAATATCACAATGTAACCAACCTTGAGTGTGTGAAATCATTGACACTGTTGGGCCTGTACCGCCAACTGGGAAACCAGCGTCTTGTAATGCTTTAATTAATGGCTCAACTTTAGATTCTGCATCCACCATAAATTCAATATTTGAACGAATGGTAAAACGCATGAAGCCGTCGCCAAATTCATCAGAAATGTCACATAATTTTTTAATTGTGTAAACATCCATTTGTCTCTGCGTACCAGCACGAACAGTCCAAATTTCTTCATTATGCTTTGAAGTGTGGTGTAATACACCTGGACGTGGACGATCATGATAAGCCCATTGGCCGTAGTTACGACGCATCGTTGGGTGCATGTATTGGATAGGGTCTGGACAGCCAGATTCGATAGGCATTCTTGGTGCTTCAGCCATAATATTTCTCCTAATTATATAATATTGGGCAAAGAAAGCTTCGCCCTAAAAATTGTTGCTTAAATTACAGTGTGTGTTACGCGTTTGCTTCGGCTTTGTTCTCGAACCACTTAACCGCTTCTTCGTCCCACTTGTCCATACGCACGTATGACATGTAACGTGGTGAATCAACCATGTTAGGATTAACTTCTAAGCCAATACCTTCCATGAAGTTCACAATACCGATACGCTCGATCATTTCACCTGTACGCTCATGCTCTAGTGCATTCTCAGCAAAGAAGTCAATCACTTCGCCTGCTAATTCTTCGATTGCTTCGTAGTCGTCTTCTGTTTCAAGCTTCATGAATGGAACAACAACGGTACCGAATAAGTCACCGATCTTCAGTGTACGCTTACCACCCATACAAATCGTTACACCTTTGTCATCACCTGTTGCTAAGATAGCTTCAGTAGGCATATCTTTTGTGATGTACTTATGAGTTAATGGTGAAGTTACATTTAAACAGTGCATACATTTAACACAGTTTTTATTGTCGATTGTCAATGAAGTGTCGCTTTCAACTTTCATACATTGCGTAGGGCAACGAGAAGTAATGTTGTCAACAACGTAGTCCATACCTTTGTCTGCAACCATTGCTTTCCATAAGTCTTGGTTGATTTTAATATCATCTCTCCAAGTACCGATTGTTGCAAAGTCTGAACGTTCAATTGAGTTCATACAGTCGTTAGCACAACCTGAAACCTTAAATTTCATTTTGTATGGTAATGCTGGACGGTGCATATCATCTAGGAATGCGTTTACTAATGTGCGTAATGCTGCTGATTCGTTAGTGTTTGACATTTCACAACGTGCTGCACCAACACATGACATACCTGTGCGAACCGCAGGACCTGCGCCACCCATATCAAAACCATAGTCGTTAAGTTCGTTAAAAATAGTTTGCGTAGTGTCTTCCGTAGCACCCTGGAACATAATGTCGCCAGACTGACCGTGGAATGCAATTAAACCAGAACCGCCGTTATCAACAAAAATATCACACATATCACGTAATAAAGTTGAAGTGTAATGCATACCAGCTGGTGGCTGAATTCTTAATGTATGAAATTCAGAAGCTTCTTTAAATTTGTAGTCACCATTTTCATCTTTTAACTCGTTAAAGCGTGGAATAACACCACCGCCATAACCGATAACACCAACGGTGCCGCCTTTCCAGTAACCTTTCTTAGTTACATATGACGTTTCTAATGTTGCTAAAACATCGCGAACCATGCCAGCGCCAGCGTGATCATCTTGTGCTAAACGCTTAAGGCCTGTAACAAAAGAAGGCCATGGGCCATTCTCTAATTCGTCCAGGTTTGGTGTGTTATATAATTTCTTTGACATGGTTTATCTCCTTGATAGTTTGTATAGTCTAATTTTACACAATTATACCGAAATAAAAGAATTATTTCATTAAATGTCTAAATCTAACCCCAAATTTCCAATATCTATCCACTATTGGATATGAATCGCACTTCATCTTCATCACTTCTTCGGAATTAAGCCTTTATTTTTGGGTGTTTTTTCATATATTGGCCTAAAAACACTGCTTATACTGTTATTTAAGGGCTTTTTTTGGGCTTTTCTTATAATTAATGATTCAATCAGGTTTATATATTCGGCGGAAAATGTTATAATTATAGTAATTAAATTAAAAAATAAACAACATGGCTCAAGTAGAAAACATATATTGGTATAACACTGGCACATACGAGACTGAATGGTCTGAATTAGCTGATTGGAGTGAGGAACAAGGCACTGCGGAAGCAACAAAAGATTATTTACCGAAAGGATATTTATTTGCTCGAGCTGTTTGGTTATACAATATGCTTTATCGTAATGGTGGTTCAAATATTGAGAGTGAGGAATGGCATGCAGTTTTTCGTGGTATTTCATTAAAAGACGCGAGATACAGCAGTCCTATCAAATTAAGCAATAAATCAACCAGAGAAATTGAAGAGCGCTTGGAGTTTTTATTATTGAAAGCCTACAAAGAATACAAGAGAGAAGTTGCGATGCAGGAATTCGTTGAAGAACGTTGGGATGCTGACTTTAATGAAAAATATGAAGAATCCAGGTCACAGGGTATTGTAAGAGATGACGCTGACAGAGCTGCGGTTGCTTTTGCGATGGAAAAAAGAACTGGATATAGAAATACTTTTAAATAACCATAAATGTTATAATTAAAGTATACAAACAAACAATAAAAGGATTCAAAGATGAACAAAAATACAGTGAAATTTAGCGAAAAAGACTTGGTGCATTACTTACCATTCATTACATTAGTTTTATTAACAACGGCACTGCTGGTTGCAGCAGAGTCATTTGTTCCGATGATGATGATGTTTTTTAAGGTTGCTGTGCCATCGTTTGCTTTATTTTTCATTGTGAAATGGACTTTTTGGCCCGACCACGGATTTAGCGAAGAACAAATTGCAAATGGTGCGGTGTTGCCAGAATTAGTATGGCACCAACGACTTATGAAAAATCGTAAAAACAACAAATAACATTAGGAGAAATTCATGGTTTTTGAAATTAAACAAGCAGTATTAAGCAGCTCAATGGTCGCAGAGGTAAATAGCACCAATGAGTATCCGCAATTCTATAAGGATTTTTTAGACGTTACATACAAACCAACGCAGGAGTTAATTAATAACTCTAAATACCTATATCAAACGGTAGGCTATATTGACGCTGATAGCGCTGATGCGGTCTTTACGAAAGGAAATACCTGGGAAGGTTTCGAGGATGACATTAAACACGTTGGTGTTGGCATGCATTCCATTTCTATTGGTGATGTGCTTATTGCTGAAAATGGTGACACGGTGGTCGTTGATCGTCGTGGCTTTACAAATATTGATTTCGCGAAGGAGTTATAATTATGTTCGTATTGATTTTTAAAATTGTAGTTGGTTTAAGCTTATTCTCTATGGTTCCTGCTTCTGCTGTCGAATCAATCGTCCCAGGTCTTTCTGATTTTCACGAAGCGACTGGTGTTTATATGGGCCCGCTGATTGATCAAGTGAAATCGGTTTTATTTAACGGATAACGAGGAAGATAACATGGCAAAAGTAGAATTTCACTCACAAGAGTGGTGGGTTTTGAGAGTTCAATTTTGGAAAGATATGATTTCGGCTAATAGCCTTATCGTGTCTGAGATTGAAGGCATTGTGCAGAAAGAATGGAATGATGAACAACGAGTTGATATCAGAACATCAAGAGAAGCTGTGAGGCATGCTCAAGGTAATCTGATCGTAGCTGAAAGTAAAATTAAGGAGAATGTAAATGAGAGCATATGATGCTGACAAAGCCGGTGTTAAATACGTTGCTTATTGCAACACCAATGGACTTGAGTATATCTTTACTGATGATTCATTAGTAGAACTTCGATACGCAATAGA
>JAPYQD010000166.1 GCA_029937335.1 Gammaproteobacteria bacterium | reverse complement strand
ACTTTCATGATGTTTTCTCCGTGTGAATTGCTAAGCGAATAAATTTATTATTCTACCGCGTTCAAATGAAACATTATAATTTAATTTTAAACCTGACGCGTTCAGTACCGTCTTTAGATTTTTGTGCTATCACTTTGTCATTTTTAATATCGTAATCTAGTGTACCACCACTAAAAGAATCAAACCCCTGTACTAAATGCGCTTTGCCTTCCAGATGAACAAACTCTTTCTTAATCAAATAAGTGATATTCAGAGCGGTAGCTTCAATAAAACGCGATTGATTGGGTTGGTTTTGCTTGTAATGCGCTAATTTATTCTTGTCACCCTTAGCGATCACCTTGGTCACTTCTTTTTGAGAACTAAAGAGTTGTATTTTCTCAGCACTCAGTGTTAACGAGCCTTGCACAACTCTCGCATCACCTGTATAAGTACTCAACCCCTTGCGCTCATCAATAACGACTGTATAGGCTTTAATATCAATCGGCTCTTTAGCATCACCTAGTAGAGCATTCACACCAAAAGAGTAATAACTCAACAAGATTAAAATAGCTTTATTCATACCGACCTACTACACCGCCGGTTAATTTAATCTTTTGATTTTTAGCATCGTAACGCATACCCGTTGCATGAATATTTGCCACCTTAGACTGGTAGTGTATTCTCTCTTTAGTTCGATAAATCTCATTCTCTCCAGACTGGTCAACAATTAAATCCTTGGTGTTGATTTTAGAGCCTGAATTTTGCAAGATTTTCACCTTGCCCAGCAATTGCAAAATCTCTTTACGCATATCCATATCAATGCCATCCGCATAGATCTTATTGTCTGTTGCTAGATAAGTAGTATCGTTTTTAGAGTAATAGTGCTTTTGTCCATTTGATTGATCAATATAAAGATCTTTGGTTAATATTTTCTGCCCTGTATCTTGATTGATACTGGTTTCACCAATCAGTTTCATTTTGTCTTCCTTGGCCTTCATATGCAAACCCTGGGCAATGATTTTTGCACGCTCGCCAAGATAGGTCACTTTCTTGTTACTAATTAAATCATCGGTCTTAGTGCTAACTAATAATTCTTGCGTATTCATCTTGTGGGTCACACCGGTGCTCGAATGAATATTTACTTTGCCTTTAAATTTTATTTCACCGCTGTCTAAATAATTAGCACGATCTGAAGTTAGGATGTAATCTGTCTCGCCTTTTTCATTGTAAGTAGTGACTTTTGGGTCTAACAACAACGCTGGTGCACCTTTAAAATTAAAATAACTTTTAGCTTTAACAAAATGAGATAGTTGTTGATTTTCGCCAAACTCTTGCAAGGCAAAATTATCAATTTTTTCTATATAAGACACTTCTTTCGAGACCACTTCATTTTCAGTTAAGGGCGCCGGTTCTTTATCCTGCAAAGCGTTAAATGAATGCGATAAGCCTTGCATCAAAAGCCACATAGCGCCAATAACCACTATAATAAAAACCGTGATTAATAGATTGTGTCTTAATTGAAAACTAACCATTGTGTGTCATAAAAAAATTAGTGGCATTTATGCCATAACGCCTAACAAAATGCTTGATCTTGATACTGTAGAACAAGCCATTGTTACGCATAAAATTAGCATACTGCAGTATCGTCATAAAACAACTGATGCATCAATCAAACTCAATGAAGCTAAACAATTACAACAGCTGTGCTTAAGACATAATACTTTATTTATCATCAACGATGATATTAACCTAGCGCAAAAAAT
>JAPYQD010000023.1 GCA_029937335.1 Gammaproteobacteria bacterium | reverse complement strand
TTGCTTAATGTATTTGCCAGTGAATTAGCCAAATTAAAAAAACAACGCATTAACGAAAAAGATATTTTTGATTCGGTAACTCAAGTGCACAAACGTGTGCGTGGCGCTTATGCCACGATTGGCATGATTCCAGGCTATGGTATTTTTGGCTTTCGAGATCCAAATGGCATTCGTCCGCTCATTTTAGGCAAACGCACCACCAAAGGCGGCACTAAATACATGCTCGCTTCAGAAAGCGTGGCACTCACTGCATTGGGTTATCAGATTACACGCGATATCGAACCAGGTGAGGCTGTCGTCATTGATAGAACAGGCAACGTCTTTACACAACAATGCGCTGACAACCCTAAATACTCACCTTGTATCTTTGAATTTGTCTACTTTGCTAGACCAGATTCAGTTATCGACAATATTTCAGTTTACAAATCTCGTTTAAGAATGGGTGAGCGTCTTGCAGATAAAATTAGTCGAGAATGGGATGTTAACGATATTGATGTCGTAATTCCAATTCCAGATACTTCTCGCGTTGCCGCCTTACAATTAGCCCACAAATTAAAAGTTAAATATTCTGAGGGTTTAATTAAAAACCGCTATATTGCTCGCACTTTTATTATGCCAGGGCAAAAACAGCGCAAAAAATCAGTACGACAAAAACTCAGCACCATTGAGCTAGAATTTAAAGGGAAAAACGTTTTGCTAGTAGATGACTCCATTGTGCGTGGCACTACCAGTGAGCAGATTGTACAAATGGCGCGTGATGCTGGCGCTAATAAAGTATTTTTTGCCTCAGCTGCACCACCGGTGCGCCATCCCAATGTTTATGGCATTGATATGTCTAGTGAAAAAGAATTTATTGCACACGATAAAGATGTTGACCAAATCTGCCAAGCTATTGGCGCTGACAAACTGATTTATCAAGACTTAGATGATCTCATTTGGTGTGTGCAACAGGGTAATTCAAACATTACTGAGTTTGATTGTTCTTGTTTTAATGGTGAGTATGTCACTCAAGATATTGATAAAAATTATCTTGATCAAATCGAATCTTTGCGTTCTGATTCTGCCAAGCAAAAAAACAACACCAACGAAAGTTCTGAATTGATTTGTAATGATGTAGAATAAGCTTTATTTAACGATTATTATCCAGACATGAAAGACTTAAAATTCGATACCAAAGCCATACGCGAAGGCTATCGAACCACACAAGAGCAGGAGCATTCAGAGGCTATTTTTTTAACCTCAAGTTTTGTCTTTGATTCTGCCGAACAAGCCGCCAACCGATTCTCTAAAGAAGAGCCGGGCAATATCTATGCGCGCTTTACTAACCCAACAGTTGATGCATTTGAAAAAAAACTAGCCGCACTTGAAGGTGCCGATGCTTGCGTTGCCACATCAAGCGGTATGGCGGCAATCTTTGCTAGTATTATGGCTTTGGTCGAATCGGGTGACCATATTGTCGCTTCGCGTAATATGTTTGGCACTTCTATTGTCTTATTAAACACCATTGTTAGTAAATTTAATGTGGGCATTAGTTATGTTGATTTGGGTGATTTATCCCAATGGAAAAACGCAGTTCAAGACAATACAAAATTATTTTTATTAGAGACACCGTCCAACCCATTAGGTGAGGTGGTAGATATCACTGCGCTTAGTAAAATCAGTCAAGCCAACAATATTTTGCTGGCAGTTGATAACGCAATTTTGTCTCCAGCATTACAAAATCCAATCAAACTAGGGGCGGATGTTGTGATTCACTCAGCCACCAAATACATTGATGGCCAAGGCCGTTGTTTGGCAGGCGCGGTATTAGCCAGTGAAGTCATTATTGAAAAAGTCAGTGCCTTTACTCGCGCAACAGGACCAAGCCTCAGCGCTTTCAATGCCTGGATCGTACTCAAAGGCTTAGACACACTAAGCCTTAGAATGAAAGCGCATTGTGATAACGCCCTCAAACTAGCAACATGGTTGCAAGATCAAAATCAAGTTAAGAAAGTACATTATTTAGGTCTAGAATCTCACCCAAACCATGCCTTGGCTAGCGCTCAACAATCTGGCTTTGGTGGTATTGTCTCGTTTGAAGTTAAGGGCGGTCGTGAAGCGGCATTTAAAGTGATTAATGCAACTGAAATACTCTCTATTACCGCAAATCTCGGTGACACTAAAACTACCATTACTCATCCGGCAAGCACCACGCATGGACGACTCACTGAAAATGAAAAACAACAAGCCAATATCACCGAGGGTCTCATTAGAATCTCAGTTGGATTAGAAGATATCGGCGATGTGATAAATGACATTAGCAAAGGGCTTTGAAGTATAATTTTCGCTAAAGACAGACACAAGGACTGATTGATGCAAAACTCTTATTCATATGAAGAATTAATCAAATGCGGTAACGGTGAGTTATTTGGCCCCGGCAACGCACAACTACCACAACCACCAATGTTGATGTTTGATCGCATTACACTGATCACAGACGAAGGTGGAAAACACGGCAAAGGCCAAATTATTGCAGAGCTTGATGTTAAGCCTGACTTATGGTTCTTTGGTTGTCACTTTAATGATGATCCAGTCATGCCTGGCTGTTTAGGTTTAGATGCCATGTGGCAGTTAATGGGTTTTCACTTAGGCTGGCTCGGTGGTCCTGGCCGTGGTCGTGCGCTAGGTGGTAGTATCAAATTTACCGGTCAAGTATTACCAACGGCCAAAAAAGTGGTTTATAAAATTGATCTATCGCGCGTCATTGCGCGCAAGCTTTACATGGGTATTGGCGATGCCACCATGGAAGTTGATGGCAAAATTATTTACGAAGCTACCGACTTAAAAGTAGGTCTATTCACTGATACAAGTGGTTTCTAATGAATAGAGTTGTTGTTACCGGTATGGGTATTGTTTCTAGCTTAGGTGCAAACTGTGGCGAAGTATTAGAATCTTTAAAAACAGCTAAATCAGGCATTAAATTTGACGAAACTTATGCGCAGCTTGGTCTTAGGTCTCATGTTTCTGGTCAAGTTGCTGAAGTCGATTCGAGTGATGTTATTGATCGAAAAATGAAGCGCTTTATGGCAGATGCCGCTATTTACAATGCCGTTGCGCTTGATGAAGCTATCAAACAATCCGGCTTAACCGAAGATCAAATCTCTAATCCGCGCACAGGCTTGATTATGGGTTCTGGTGGTGCAAGCAATCAAAACGTAGTCGAAGCAGCGGACATCTTAAGAGAAAAAGGCATTAAGCGTGTTGGTCCTTATCGCGTACCGCGTACCATGGGCTCAACCACTTCAGCTTGTTTATCCACCCTATTTAAAATCAAAGGCATCAACTATTCAATTAGCTCTGCTTGTTCAACCAGTGCACATTGTATTGGCAATGCCATGGAGCAAATCCAAATGGGTAAACAAGATGTGGTTTTTGCCGGTGGTGGAGAAGAACTAGACTGGTCGCTAACCATGTTATTTGATGCGATGGGTGCTTTATCAAGCAAATACAACGAGACTCCTGAAAAGGCCTCGCGCGCTTATGATGCAGATCGTGATGGTTTTGTTATCTCTGGTGGTGGTGGTGCATTAGTGTTAGAATCGTTAGAACACGCCGAAGCACGTGGTGCAACTATCCTAGCAGAGCTTACCGGATATGGTGCGACCTCTGATGGTTATGATATGGTCGCCCCATCTGGCGAAGGCGCAAAACGTTGCATGGAATTAGCCATCTCAACGGTTGATGGCCCTATTGATTACATTAATGCACATGGCACTTCTACCCCAGTGGGCGATGTAAAAGAGCTTGGCGCTATTAAAGAAGTCTTTGGTGACAACGTTCCTAATGTTGGCTCTACTAAATCACTTTCAGGCCATGCCTTAGGTGCAGCTGGTGTCAATGAGTCTATCTACTCATTACTGATGCTCCAGAATGATTTTATGGCAGAGTCTGTCAATATTGAAAATCTTGATGAAGCGGCACAAGGCGTACCAATTGTACAAGCCACGACCATTCAATCGCTCAACCGTGTGATGTCGAATAGTTTTGGATTTGGTGGTACAAATGCTTGCTTGGTTTTTGAAAAATTCAAACAATAAACCACTTTAACAAATACAATAAAAAGCCGCTAATCTTAGCGGCTTTTTATTGTCTGTAGTTGTAATCTAGCTAGGGCCTAGCGTCCATCTCTTTTTCTTCCTTCTCTGATGGTAACAAGTCTTCTTTACTAATACCTAAGGCCAAAATCATCGAGCTGGCAACATAAATAGAAGAGTAAGTACCAATCACCACACCAATCAGTAAGGCTAACGCAAAACTGTGGATAATTTCACCACCTAAAAAGAATAGTGCCATTAGCACCAGTAACGTTGTTAATGACGTCATTATGGTTCTAGAAAGGGTTTGGTTTAGTGCGCCATTAATAATCTTTGCAGGATCAACATGGCGAGTAGAAAGAAAGTTTTCACGAATTCGGTCAAACACCACAATGGTGTCATTCAACGAGTAACCAATCACCGCAAGAATCGCCGCTAATACCGTTAAATCAAACTCTATTTGCAATAATGAAAACACACCCAGGGTAATGATTACATCATGAATTAAGGCTGATATCGAGCCCAACGCAAAACGATACTCAAAACGAATCGCCACATAAATCAAAATACCAATCAATGCATACAGCATTGCCAAACCGCCATCATTGGTGAGCTCTTCACCCACTTTAGGACCAACAAATTCAACACGGCGAATATCCACATCATCACCCAATAAGTGAATAATTTTTGAACTGAGCTTAGCACTGGAAACCGCTTGAGGTTCAAGACGAATTAAAATTTCTTTGGTTGAGCCAAAATATTGGACATTTGCACTCTTGAACTTTGCTTCACTCAGCGTGTTTCTCACTTTACTCAAATTAACATCTTGCTCGTAGCCCACTTCAATAAGTGTTCCGCCAGTAAAGTCAATACCGAACTTCAAACCATGTGTTGATAATGAAAATATTGAAACAGCAATTAATGCCAATGACACAATAATGGCATAAGTACGCTTGCCAACAAAATCAATCGTAGGGATATTTAATGCCTTCATATTGACAACTCCTCTAGCTTTTTACCGCCATAAATTTTATTAATAATGGCTCTCGAAACAATAATGGCTGTGAACATCGAAGTCACGATACCAATCGATAAAGTGATAGCAAAGCCTTTAATCGGGCCTGTGCCAAAACTAAACAACACCAATGCTGCTATCAGTGTGGTGATATTGGCATCTGCAATCGTCAACACCGCTTTATCGTAACCACTTGAAATGGCTTTTTGAATATTGCTTTGTGAGCCCAATTCTTCTTTAATGCGCTCAAAAATCAGCACGTTGGCATCCACTGCCATACCAACCGTTAATACGATGCCAGCAATGCCTGGTAAAGTTAACGTGGCTTGCAATAGGGATAATATCGCCACAATCATCACCAAGTTAAGCGTTAGAGCAACGTTTGCCACCAGGCCAAACACACGGTAACGAACTGCCATAAATATCAAAACCAAGACAAAACCAACAATCACTGACAACACGCCCTTTTGAATATTGTCTGCACCAAGACTTGGACCAATGGTGCGTTCTTCGATAATTTCAATCGGTGCTGAAAGCGAACCCGCTCTAAGCAATAATGCTAAATTGCGCGCTTCACGTGCACTGTCAATGCCAGTAATCTGAAAGCGCGATGAAAAAGTACCTTGGATCGTAGCGGCATTAATAATGTCTTTGGTGGTGGTGCGCTTCTTTAGCGGATTACCTTTTTTATCAAGCACGACTCTACCATCTTCATCGGTGATGGTTTCCACTTGATTTTCAATAAACACCACAGCCATGCGGTGATGTAAATACTTCTTAGTAGTATCAAGCATCGCACGACCACCAGCACTATCCAGAGTAATATTCACCATTGGAATATTGTTTTCTTGGTCAATACCTGAAGAGGCGCCCGTGATATTTTCACCTGTCGTAATTACTCGGGTTTTTAACAATAATGGACGCCCATCTTTGAAGTAATAAAGCTTCGAGCCAATCGGCGTTCTGCCTGATTGAATCGCTGTTTGCGGATCATTCTTTTCATCTACCAATCTAAATTCTAGGGTGGCTACTGCACCTAAAATTTCTTTAGCCCTAGCCGTGTCTTGTACGCCTGGTAGTTGTACCACAATGCGCTCTAGACCTTGTTGTTGAATAATTGGCTCAGCGACACCTAGTTCATTCACTCGATTTCTTAGCGTGGTAATATTTTGTTTTAAAGCGCTGCTTTTGGCTATTTTTTGTGCATCATCACTAATACCTACCTGAATCAATAATTCATCTTGATTGTCGGTTTCAAGCACGATCAAATCACTAACATCTGACTTAATACGAGCTAGCGCCTTTTCTTTTAACTCAAGTGTTTTAAAACGAATAGCGATGTTATCGCCTTCTTTCTTAATACTCTTATACAAACGACCTTCACGCAACAAAGTGCGCAATTCGTTATAGTATTTATCAATCGACATTGCTAGCACTGCTTGCATATCCACCTCTAGCAAGAAATGCACGCCACCTCGAAGATCTAGCCCTAATGACATAGCTCTACCGCCCAAACTATCCAGCCATTGTGGCACCGAAGGCGCTAGATTAAGCGCAACCACATAGTTACGACCTAACTCTGTTTTGAGTAAATCTTTCGCCGACAACTGAGAAGCGTTGTCACCAAATCGCACCAAAATACGACGGTTTGACAGAGCTGCCGATTTGTATTGAATATTCTTTTGTTTTAGCGTGTCTGTGATTTTAGTTAGGTCAGATTGCTCAATAGCGGCATCGCCTGCACTAGACACTTGCACCGCTAAGTCTGAACCAAAAATATTTGGCAAAGCGTAAAGTGTTGATAATAACAAGAAAAAAGCGATTAACGCATTTCTCAAACCGGAGTAGTGATTCATGGGCTTATTTATACCTTAATTTAGATTTTGGCACTGCCTTTTGGTAGCTTTTGATTAATGCCTTGCTTTTGTACTTTGATTACTACACCATCGGCAATTTCCAATGTCGCAAAAGATTCATCCACTGACATTACCTTAGCCACAACACCACCGTTAGTCACTACTTCATCGCCTTTTTTTAGCGCCGTTAAAAGTGCTTTATGATTTTTTGCACGTTTTTGCTGTGGTCTAATTAACAAGACATACATAACCGCAAGCAACAGCCCCGGCAGTATCAGTTGGCTCAAACCTGATGGATCTGAGTTGATGCCGTCGGCAGCAGCAAATGCGGGTGGTACGATTAAATCTAATAAGTTCATTGTTATCTCCTAATAAAAAATAAAAAATTAATTAATGACGGTAATACCGCCCATGTAACTGTGCAATACGTCGGGTATTCTAATACTGCCGTCGGCTTGCTGATGGTTTTCCAATACTGCCACCAATGTTCTACCCACCGCCAAACCTGAACCGTTAAGCGTGTGCAACAATTCTGGTTTATTGGTTTCTGAATTTTTCCATCTAAGCTGTAAGCGTCTTGCCTGAAAATCTTCAAAACAAGAACAAGATGATATCTCACGATACGCATTTTGCCCTGGCAACCAGACTTCTAAATCATAAGTTTTAGCGGCTGAAAACCCTAAATCACCCGCACATAATATCACTTTACGATAAGGCAATTCCAACGCTTGCAAAATACCTTCTGCGTGGTTGGTTAATTCCTCTAACAGTTGATAAGAATCTTCAGCTTTTGCTACTTGCACTAATTCTACTTTTTCAAACTGATGTTGGCGAATCAAACCCCGTGTGTCACGTCCATAAGACCCTGCTTCAGAGCGGAAGCTAGGCGTGTGCCCCACAAACTTAAGCGGCAAATCACCCTCTTTGACAATGGTATCACGCACCATGTTGGTAATAGGTACTTCACCTGTTGGAATTAAATAAAGTGTTTTTGCCTCACCTTCTTCGCCATGCAAATGGGTTTTAAACAAGTCCGCTTCAAATTTAGGCAATTGCCCTGTACCCGTTAATGATTCTGCATTGACCAAATATGGCACATAAGCCTCGGTATAACCATTATTCTCAACATGATGATCTAGCATAAACTGGGTTAACGCTCTATGCAATCGCGCAATCTTTCCAGTCATTACTGAAAAACGTGCACCCGATATCTTGGCTGCCGTTTCAAAATCTAGCCCATGTGCTTCACCTAAGTCAACATGATCTTTGACTTCAAAATCATATTGCCCTGGTTCGCCCCATTTTGACACCTCAACATTATCATCTTCGGAGTTACCTTCTGGTACTGATTCATGAGGGATATTGGGCATAGCCATGACAATATCATCAATCTGCACTTGAATAGATTGTAGTTCTGATTTCGCCTCATCGAGTTTATCGCCCAAATCAGCCACAGCGTCTAATAGTGGCTTAATATCTTCGCCTGCTGCCTTGGCTTTACCAATAGCTTTTGATTGAGTATTACGCAGATTTTGTAGCTCTTGCGTCTGAACTTGATTTTTTTTTCTTTTATTTTCTAAATCAGTTAACTGATTGATATCAAAAGAAAAATTGCGTTTTTTTAAGGCTAATTCTACCGCTTCAATGTCTGATCTAAGTTGCTTTTTACTTAACATTGTTATATAATGGTTTCCTTATATAGATTGAATACCTAAAAATAGCAGTATTCACTTAAAAATTAATTGAGGAAATTATACTATGTTCAACTCATTCACAGGTAAAGATGCTTGCAAACTATTAGCTAATGGCGCTCAATTGGTCGACGTTCGATCAAGTGCAGAATTTTCTCGTGGTTCGTTACCTGATGCGATTAACCTTCCTTTACAATCCATCATGTCTGCTAAAAAAGTGATCGATGTGGATAAGGATATTATCTTGTATTGTGTAACAGGCGCTCGCTCATCAACAGCTAAGAACTATTTAGTGCAAATGGGCTTTGATAAAGTACACGATTTAGGTTCTTTCAGAAACTATAACTGCGAGTAAATCACTAGGTGATAAAATTAGCTTGTGAGAGTTAAAAGCAAGTGGCATAAAAATCAAGTTAAAACCATTGAAGATATTGGCGGTGCGATGGCGTTTATTTGCTGGCGTATTACCAAAAATCATCTTGAAGATTTAATCAACGAAGGCTTTGTGATTGAAAAAGAGCAAGTCTTTGATGTTATTGCTGAGTACCTGTGTTTCCTTATCCAATCAATAGATCGTTTAGTCTTTAAGACACTCAATACCGAACAACGACAAGAGCTAATTAATAAGCTAGCTAAACAGTCTGCCTTTTACTACCAAGAAAACAAAGAAGATCGTATCGGTGAAGGCAATCATTGGAAGGCGTTTGTTAATACTTATAATCAACGCTCAAAAGATTATTCAGATTATGACTTTGTCGATAACGAGCCAGATTATCATTTTTTAAGATACTTTGCTGAAAAGGTTAAATTAGCAATGACAGATGTCGATGAAAAATGGATTGTGCAGCAAATGATTGAGATTCAAGCGCCAAAAGCCTTTAAAAAACTCAGCCAAAGTGTGGATGATTTAGTATCGGTCAACA
>JAPYQD010000165.1 GCA_029937335.1 Gammaproteobacteria bacterium | reverse complement strand
CGTGATCGTGGTCGTGTGAATGACTATGATTTGTTTCGCTACATCCGCATACTGTACACATATCTTACTCCTTAATTGAGATTTGCTTAATTTTTAATTCCTCACCACCGGTGACTGTTAACTGATGCCCACCACATTTAGGGCAAGGGTCGTATCTTTGCTCAATTACAACTGCCTCATCACAGCTGAAACACCAAGCGCCAGCTTGGGTTTCGATAATTTCTAACTCAGCTCCTTCTGCTATACTACCACGAATAGCGACATCAAAGCTGAACTCTAACGCTCTTACCTCCACACCAGAAAATGGACCTATCTCTAGCCAAACCTTATCAATACCTTTATAGTTATTAGCTTTTGCTGATTCTTCTAATGATTCAACAATACTCATACAGATACTCATTTCATGCATTCTTAATCTTTATACTGTAACCTACACAAGGGTCAACTGCATTAACCAATAACTTTATTTGATTAAACAAATCTCCATTATCTTGATAAGTTAATGTTTTAATCATTTTATAAAGTACACCTCGTGGATGAAAATTCCACTCTGTTGGTGCTAAAATTTGATAAGAATCAATCTTATCTTTATCTACGCACATTTGATGCACCAAATTACCCCTTGCTGCATCTAATTGAACAATAGCATTTGATTCGCCTTCAGAATATTGAAAATGGTAACTAATTTCTTCAGCTTTAAGCTTAATATAGTTGCACTTAATACCCTTCAATAATTCAAACACTTCAACTAATTGCGCAACAGATCGAACAAATAAACCGTTGCCATAGATTTCAGACAGTTGTTTAATCAAAGGGCTTTTGGATTGTCTAGACAATGGTGTCGTTTCAAACACTTGACCTTGATACATAGGTTGTTTAATAAAATTAGAATCTTGCATCAAGGTGCTAAAATCCTGCAAATCAACCTTAGGCATATGCAGGGCTTCAATATTGCCTAATTGATCAAATTTATGATCTTTTAGAAAATTTAGAAAAGTTGTACTCCGACTATCAGAATTTTTTAGCCATCTATTAAAATGATCAAGATCTGAGAACTGATCAAATACATTTGAATTATTTCCAATCAAAAATAGCCCTAACTGGCTTTCAAGTTTTGTGATTAATTTATCAATACTCTTATAATCTTGTAGATTTTTATCTCTAAGCGACAATGGGTCTGAGTCCGGAAATAAAAAAGTACCAATTTCCTTAAGCGTCGTCAATAGATTAATAATATTGGTATCTACTGATTTATCTGATTCTGGATTCCATTTAGAGGCAATGCTAAAACAATGCTCTCTGATAGTTTCAATGTCTAACAATAATTGATAAGCCAACTTTTCGTTTTGACTTAATTTGACAATGCCACTATCGTCCAACAAACGTAAAAAGGAAAATTGGTGTGCAGTATTGCACAATTGATACAGTGTATTTAATAAGTCTGAAACACTAAAAATTGACTTAGATTTGAATAACTGGGTGATATGCAAAGGACGAGAAGAGGTAATAGACACAGATTTAACCTGCCCATGTCGACCTTCTACTTCAATTTTAATTTCACCCTCTATTGACACCAGACCCTCCTCTTAAAAAATCTCTTCTGGAGACAGATTGATTTAAGATCTTCTCATCTTTAATACGCTGTACCTCTATGGCCCCATCTTTTTCAACCCGTCTGAATTTCTTGGTTTGCAAGAGTTGCTGCATAACTGCTTCTGCCGTACCTCTAGCTTGCTCCTGGGTTTTAAAT
>JAPYQD010000022.1 GCA_029937335.1 Gammaproteobacteria bacterium | reverse complement strand
AAACAATCATTCAACACAGTACTGATACACAGATTGCTACGCAGATAGCAGACACTTATCATTGTAAGATTAAGCATTACGCTTCACATATTCGCCTCTATACGGATCAACAAATTGATGTTGATGTATTAAGACAAATCCATTCAACTGATTTTAATTACCTGCCCACACTTGATTTTTCACAAATAAAATTATTTGTGAGTGATATGGACTCTACCTTAATTAATATTGAATGTATTGATGAGATTGCTGATTTTGCCAATATTAAACCACAAGTTGCGGCTATTACTGAGCGTGCCATGCAGGGAGAGCTGGATTTTAACGCTTCATTGATTGAACGAGTGTCTCTGTTGAAAGGCTTAGATATCAGTGTATTAGATAAAGTTTATACTGAGCGATTGCAAGTCAACCCTGGTGGTAAAGATTTGATTGAGTTTTTTAAGGGTCAAGGTATTCGCAGCGCTGTTGTTTCTGGTGGTTTTACGTATTTCACACACCGCTTAGCCAAAGATATTGGGCTTGACCATGCTCGTGCTAATGAATTAGATATTGAAAATAATCAATTAACAGGTATTACTCAAGGCTCAATTATTAATGCGACAGCTAAATCTGAGTTTGTTATTGAGCTGTGTGAGCAATATCAAATATCTCCAAATCAAGTGATTGTTGCTGGTGATGGTGCCAATGATTTAGAAATGATGTCGATTGCTGGATTGTCAGTGGCTTACCATGCAAAACCCTCGGTAATCAAACAAGCAAATGTTGTCATTAGTTTTGGCGGGTTAGATAAAATAGTGGATTTGTTTGATGAGTAAGTCTTTATGTTAGTTGAGATTGGACATTTTGCGTTAATTTTAGCTTTGGTTTTTGCACTACTGCAGGTTTCTTTGCCGATATTAGGCATGGTTAAAAATAACGTTGCGTTAGCGCAATTGGCAAAACCACTATTGTGGGGGCAATTCTTTTGGATTATTGTCTCATTTGCAGTCTTAATGAATGCTTTTGTCGTAGACGACTTCTCGGTTAAATATGTGGCCAATAACTCCAATACTGATCTACCCTCTATGTTTAAAATTTCGGCTGTTTGGGGTGCGCATGAAGGCTCATTGTTATTATGGGCGATGATTCTGGCAGGTTGGAGTGTTGCGGTATCAATCTTCTCTAAACGCTTACCAGCTGAGGTGCTTAACCATATTTTGGTTGTTTTAGGTTTTATTAGCATTGGTTTTTTGTTGTTTTTGTTGCTCACTTCCAATCCATTTGAACGTTTAGATATTATTCCTTTACAAGGGCGAGAGTTAAATCCATTATTACAAGATTTTGGCCTTATTATTCATCCGCCAATGTTGTATATGGGCTATGTCGGCATGGCCATTCCTTTTGCTTTTGTTTTGTCTTCACTGGTGCGTGGCCAGTTAGATTCTACTTGGTTAAGATGGTCAAGACCTTGGACATTGATAGCGTGGGCCTTTTTAACCTTTGGTATTACGTTAGGCAGTTGGTGGGCTTATTATGAGCTTGGCTGGGGCGGCTGGTGGTTTTGGGATCCAGTAGAAAATGCTTCTTTCATGCCGTGGTTGGTAGCAACTGCCTTAGTTCATTCGCTGAGTGTGAGTGAAAAACGTGGTGCTTTTAAGCATTGGACTGTGTTGTTGGCGATCTCAGGTTTTTCATTAAGTTTACTGGGTACCTTCTTGGTGCGATCTGGCATCCTAACTTCGGTGCATTCATTTGCCTCAGATCCGGCTAGAGGTTTATTTATTTTGATATTCTTGGTGATTGTAATTGGGGGCTCGTTAACGCTGTATGCCTGGCGTGCAAACTTGATGCGCAGTAGTAATAGTTTTGCGCCTTTATCAAGAGAAAGTGGATTATTAATTAACAATATCTTATTAGTGGCAGCAATGTTAAGTGTGTTTTTAGGTACGCTTTATCCGCTTTTGTTAGACTCTCTAGGGTTGGGAAAAATTTCAGTTGGCCCTCCTTATTTTGATGCAGTGTTTGTGCCGATTATGATTCCAGCAGTGTTGGTTATGGTGATAGCCCCTTTTTTACGCTGGAAAAAAGACAATACGAGTAGAGTGTTTGGTTTGTTAAAAACTGTGTGGATTGGTGTGGCTGCATTATTTTTAGTGGCATTATTTTTAACCGATAATATCTTTGTTTTGCTGGCGGTATTTTTATTTATTTGGATCGTACTACATTCGTTGGTATTGCTGACTCAACGGTTACGACAAAAAGGCAAGCCAAGTGCTGCATTCTTTGGCATGATTTTGGCGCATATTGGTATTGCTGTTTTTGTCTTGGGAGCAACGGTTACCACCCAATATGGAATCGAAAAAGATTTAAAGATGGAGCTGAATGAAACAATTGATATTAAAGGCTACCAATTCACTTTTAAAGGCGTGAATAATTTTAATCATGAAAACTATCAAGGTCACAAAGGCGTCATTGAAGTTGCGTACGCAGGTGAGAAGATTGCCACTTTAAAGCCTGAAAAACGCCAATATGTTACTGGTATGCCGATGACTGAAGCAGCCATTGACCCGTCGCTTTATCGTGATTTATATGTTGCATTGGGTGAGTCTCTAGGAGACGATGCTTGGAGTTTGAGATTGTATTATAAGCCACTGATTCGTTTAATTTGGCTGGGTGGAATCTTGATTGCATTAGGTGCTTTACTGGCCGCCTTTGATAAGCGTTATCGTTTATCCTTCCAGAGGACTGCGGCACGTCGTTCGAGGGTTAAGTCATGAGTATGATTATGTGGTTTGTTTTAATGATTGCAGTTTCCACTGTTTGGTTGGTTTGGTTTTTAAAAAACCCTCTCAAGAGTAATTTGTTTAATCTTGAAAAATCTAATGTTGAGTTAGGTAAACAAAGACAAGCAGAATTAGAGCAAGATTTAAGGCAAAACTTGATTGATGAAAGTGAGTTTAATCAGGCTAAGCAAGAAATTACTCAAACATTAGCAATAGAATTAAATCAAACAACAGGCGCAGACACCCTTGCTCAAAAAAATATTCCGTTGTGGTCAATTGGCTTGATGGTTGTCTTTTTAGTTGTTGCATCTTTAGGTATTTATCAATTGTTAACACCTAAACCAAAAGCTGAGTCAGCACCTCAGGTAGTTGAGCAGTCAGAGCCACCAAGTTTGAAGCAAAGTATGGCTGAACTTAAACAATATTTGCTAGAAAAACCGGATGATTTTGAAGCTTGGAAAACGCTGGGTTTGGTTTCATTTGAGTTAGGCGAGATGGAAGACTCCTTAAGTGCTTATGAGCGCTCTTATCAGTTAAATTCAAAAAATGTTTCAATGTTGGTTGAGTATGCTTCAGCCATTGCCACGTCTCAAAATGATCAGTTTGTGGGTCGTGCATCAATGTTAGTGCGAGAAGCATTAGAGATTAATCCGAATGCGCCCGACGCTTTGTATTTAGCAGGTTTGGTTGCTGCTAATGCGGGGCAGTTTGATTTAGCTAAGAAGGTTTGGCAAAGAGCCTTGTCGTTGCTACCTCAAGACCATCCTGATCGCCCTATTCTAGAAGATATCTTGGTTGAATTAGCGCAAATACAAGGCGAGCCAATACCAGAATATAAAGTCGTGATTAATGTTGGCCTATCCGATCGTTTACAGCAAGAAGAGTTTAAAAATCATTATTTGATGGTCTATGTTAAAGCGGCACAAGGCAGACCGATGCCAATCGCCATTCAAAAAATCAAACTCAAAGATTTCTCAGGTAAAGTAACGCTCACAGATGAGAATTCGGTAATGCCAAGTAGGAAGTTGTCTCAATCAACACAGGTGCTTGCTGTGGTACGTTTGAGCCAGTCTGGCGCTGCAATGAAACAAGCAGGCGATATTCAAGTGCTCAGCTCAGTGATTAATGTGAGAGATAATCCAACCGTAGATTTGCAGGTAGAATAACGTTTATATGAGTAATACTTTACAACTGGCAAAAGATTTAATTGCTAAGTCTTCTGTCACCCCTAAGGATAAGGGTTGTCAGCCGATGATGACTGAGCGTCTTAAAAAGGCTGGATTTGGTGTTGACGAGCTTAAGTTTGGCGAAGTGGCTAATTTTTGGGCGACCCATGGCAACACTGCTCCAGTGTTTGTTTTTGCGGGTCATACTGATGTTGTACCAGTGGGCGCTAATTGGGAAACCGACCCTTTTGACCCTGTTGTAAAAGAAGGGTTGCTATATGGTCGGGGAGCGGCTGATATGAAAGGTTCATTAGCTGCTATGGTCGTTGCTACCGAGCGTTTTGTTGCAGATTTTCCTGATCATCAAGGCACCATTGGTTTTTTGATTACTGCTGATGAGGAGGGGCCAGCTGTTGATGGTACGGTTAAAGTCTGCGAATATTTAAAAAATAAAAACCAAGCAGTTGATTATTGTTTAGTGGGCGAGCCATCTTCGACTAATCAGTTAGGCGATGTGATTAAAAATGGTCGTCGTGGCTCTCTTAATGGTCGCTTAACCATCATTGGTAAACAAGGCCATATTGCTTATCCACATTTGGCTGATAATCCAATTCATCTTGGTATTCCAGCATTGAATGATTTGTGCAATGAATTATGGGATGAGGGTAATGAATATTTTCCTGCCACAAGTTTTCAAATTTCTAATATCCATGCCGGCACTGGTGTGACCAATGTGATTCCTAGAGAAACTGAAGTTGTGTTTAATTTCAGATATTCAACCGAGTCTACCCATGAAGGTTTGCAACAAAGAGTGCTAGGTATTTTAGATAAGCATGGCTTTGAGTATAAGATTACTTGGGAGCATTCAGGGTATCCATTTTTAACACCCAAAGGTGATTTGGTGAGTAGCTGTGTGGATGCGATTCAAGCTGTTAAAGGCATCGAAACAGAATTATCTACCTCAGGCGGCACCTCAGATGGGCGATTTATTGCGCCAATACTAAATGCTCAGGTTGTTGAGTTAGGCCCTTTGAATGCAACTATTCATCAAGTTGACGAATGTGTGAGTGTGCAAGATTTAGATGATTTGACTGATATTTATTATCAGATACTTAAAAACATGCTGGCATAAATCATGCGTTTTGATGTTATTACCTTATTCCCTGAAATGTTTTCAGCGATTAAAGATGAAGGTGTTATTGCACGTGGTATTAAAAAATCCTTATTGTTGATTAATACTTGGCAACTGCGAGACTTTAGTCACAATAAACACAGAAATATTGACGATGCACCGTATGGCGGCGGTGCAGGCATGGTAATGCAAGTTAAGCCCATACGGGATTGTATTGGTAAAATCAAGCAAGACAACCCCAAGACAAAAGTTATTTATTTATCGCCGCAAGGTGAAAGGCTAACCCATGATTTAGCTAAAGAGTTATCAAGCCTAGATTCGATCACTCTATTATGCGGTCGTTATGAAGGTGTGGACGAGCGCATTATTGAGCACGATGTTGATAGAGAGATCTCTATTGGCGATTATGTGATTAGTGGTGGTGAATTAGCCGCTATGGTGCTTATTGATGCTGTAAGCCGACAAATACCGGGCGTACTCGGTAACCAAGATTCCCTAGATGATTCATTTGCAAATGGCTTATTAGACTACCCACATTACACTCGACCAGAAGAAGTTGACGGCCAAGTAGTGCCTAAAATTTTACTCAGTGGTCATCAAGCTAATATCGAGGCTTGGCGTCAGGCTCAAGCCATTCAAAACACTCAAAAAAAACGCAAAGACCTGGTTAAAAAGTAAGGGTTTTCTTTTTAAAATTTCTCGACTATAATGAGCCTTTATTCTATTACCTTTTAAAGGGTAATAGGACGAATGCAACGGCGCATTCCATCAAAGCATTGCTGCTTTACAAGTTGCCAAGACGGCGTTTTTGTTTTATTTTGTAAGTTAACGGAAACTTATAGTTACCAAGGGGGAGTAGTATGAAATTTGTAACAGCAATTCTCAGGCCACATCAATTAGATGATGTCAGAGAAGGTTTATTAGAGGCCGGTGTATCCGGTATTACCGTCACCGAAGTCAAAGGCTTTGGTCGTCAAAAGGGTCACACAGAAATGTATCGTGGCGCAGAGTATCAAATTGATTTTTTACCTAAAGTTAAGTTAGAAATCGCAATCACAGCATCTAAGTTAGAGGATGTGATTGAGGTGATTACCAGTATTGCCAGCTCTGGCAAAGTAGGTGATGGCAAAATTTTTGTCGCTAATTTAGAGAAAGTAATTCGTATTCGCACTGGCGAAACTGATCAAGACGCACTTTAAGGAGTAAAAAATGAAAAAATTATTAACATTATTGGCTTTATTGCCAATGGCTGTGTTCGCCGAAGGTTTAAACGGTGCAAACACTTCGTGGATTCTAACGTCAACTGCGTTAGTTTTGTTTATGACCTTACCAGGCTTGGCCCTGTTTTATGGTGGCTTAGTACGCACTAAAAACATTTTGTCGGTCTTAATGCAATGTTTTGCTATCGCAGGCATTGTGTCAATTCTTTGGTTGGTTGTTGGCTATTCAATCGCTTTTGCTGAGGGTAATGCCTATTTTGGCGGTCTGTCTAAGTTTATGTTGTCGGGTGTTTTAGAAGATTCATTAAGTGGTGATATTCCTGAAAGTCTATTTGCATTGTTTCAAATGACTTTTGCAATTATTACACCGGCGCTTATCATTGGTGGATTTGCAGAACGCATGAAGTTTTCAGCTGTACTGCTATTTAGTTCGATTTGGCTGATTGTGGTTTATGCACCAATTACTCACTGGGTATGGGGCGGCGGTTGGCTACAAGAGATGGGCTTGCTTGATTTTGCCGGTGGTACGGTTGTGCACATTACCGCAGGTGTTGCTGCTTTGGTTGCAGCGATTGTGGTCGGCCCCCGTAATGGTTTTCCATCAAAACCAATGGCACCACATAACATGACCATGACCATTACCGGTGCAGCAATGCTGTGGGTTGGTTGGTTTGGTTTTAATGGCGGCTCCGCTTTGGCGGCTAATGGCGATGCGGCAATGGCAATGCTGGTGACCCATATCTCGGCAGCAGCAGGTGCAATGACTTGGATGTTCTACGAATGGATTAAATATGGCAAACCAACAGCGCTAGGTGCAGTCACCGGTATGGTTGCTGGTTTAGGTACAATTACACCAGCTTCCGGTTTTGTAGGTCCTGCAGGCGGTTTAGTCATTGGTATCATTGCAGGTATTGTTTGTTTTAACGCAGTGATATTGATCAAGCAAAAATGGAAAATTGATGATTCGTTAGATGTGTTTCCAGTGCATGGTGTTGGTGGTGTTATCGGTACGTTGATGGCAGCAGTTTTTGCATCAGACGAATTGGGAATTTTTAGCGGCCAAGGTCTGGCAGAAGGCATGACCATCATGTCTCAATTAAATGTTCAGGCAATTGGCGTTGTGGCGACGTTTACTTATACCGCCGTTGCAACCTATATTATTCTTAAGGTGGTTAACATGATTACAGGCTTAAGAGTGAGTGCAGAGGAAGAACAACAAGGTCTAGACCTAATTTCACATGATGAAAAAGGCTACGATTTGTAAGTTGAATCAGACCTAATAGAGCCCGCTAATTACTTTGTTTTTAGCGGGTTTTTTTATGCCTAAAAAACAGGTTTCGTATATAATTCTAGTCATTATTAGTAATATTTAATTCAATGCGTATTAATCACCCTTTAACTGGCTCAATGGTAGCTTTGATTACACCAATGTTTGAAGATGGGTCGGTAGATTTTGTTGCACTTGAATCCTTGGTTGAGTTTCATATTACTTCGGGTACCCAAGCTATTATTTCTATGGGTACAACGGGTGAATCAGCGACACTCAATCACACTGAACATGTCGAAGTGATGCGACGAACCATTGAGTTTTCAAAAGGTCGTATAGCAGTTATTGCAGGTACAGGCGCCAACTCAACCACTGAAGCAATTACACTGACTAAGGCCGCTAAAGAAATGGGCGCAGACGCCTGTTTATTGGTGACACCGTATTACAATAAACCAACTCAAGAAGGCCTGTACCAGCATTATAAGTTGATTGCTTCGAGCGTAGATATTGATCAGATTTTGTATAACGTACCTGGTAGAACAGCGGTAGATTTATCCGTTGATACAGCGGTGCGCTTATCTAAGATTGATAATATTATTGGCATCAAAGATGCAACGGGCGATTTGAGTGTGGCAAAGGCATTGATAGATCAGTGTCCTGATGATTTTCTACTCTACAGTGGTGATGATGCCACCGCAGTTGAATTTATTTTAATGGGTGGCCATGGTGGTATTTCGGTGAGTGCAAATGTTGCCCCTAAATTAGTCTCAGATGCTTATAATGCTGCTATGGATGGCGATCAAAACTCAGCAGAAAAAATTAATTCAGCGTTAGTAGGTTTGCACCAGCATTTGTTTGTTGAGTCCAATCCGATTCCAGTTAAATGGGCATTGTATAAAATGCACAAATGTGAAGATGGTATTCGCTTGCCACTCACCAAATTATCACAGCAAGCTCAAGCGACACTAGAGCAAGATTTATTATCATTGGGAGTTATATAAAATGTTAGCTAAATTATCCACACTTTTCTTGGCGTTATCTTTAGGCGGTTGCATCTCATTAGGTGGCGATGATAAAGAAGAAGAGCAGATCGGCCTTGGTGAAAGGAGTATTGGTTATTATTCTGATAAAACAGTAACTTCATTAGAAATCCCACCAGATTTAACCAAGCCTAGCTCTCAAAATGAATTTAAGTTAGAAAATTATGTAACAGGTGTTCAAGAAGACACACTCAGCTTTTCTGAAAAAGACAATGCTATTAAAGAGGCGTCTAGTATTTTAAGAACTCTGGCTAATATTGAGGTCAAAAAATCAGGCGATCGTCGTTGGTTGTTGGTAGATAAAAAACCAGATGCTGTCTGGAATCTGTCTAAAAGTTTCTTTAAGTCACACGGCTTTTCGATTAAAAAAACCAATAAAAAAATTGGCATGATGGAAACAGATTTTTTAGAAAACCATCCTGAAATTCCAGATCAATCTTTAGGTGTAATTCGCTCTATGCTTAAGAAAGCTATTGCTGCAAGATACGCATTGCCAATTGTAGATAAATACCGTATTCGTATTGAGCCTAAAGATAATGGTGATAAATCTGAGGTTTATTTATCTCTAACTTCGATGGAAGAGGTATTAACCAAAGCGGGTAGTGACGATGAAAACACCATTTGGCAATCTCGCCCTAAAGACCAAGCATTAGAGACAGAAATGCTATATCGTCTAATGACATTCTTAGGTAGTGATCACGCGGTTGCAAGAGAGAAAATCATCCAAGCTAAGGAAGAGCAAACGCTCACGGTTTCTTTATCTAAGGGCGTGAACGGTTATGCTAAGTTAACCTTCTCACTTAACCAGTATGACACTTGGGATAATATGGGCTGGGCATTGGATCAGCTAAATATTGATGTTGATGATAAAGATGTTAAAGAAGGCAGTTTCTATATCAATGTTGCTCGAACCGAAGATCAAGGTCTTTGGTCGCGTATGTTTGGTGATGACGCCATTAAAAAATCTTTCCAAATTTTGGTCAGACAAACATCAGATAATGAAACGGAAGTCTATTTCAATGATATTTCTGAAGAAAATGAGCAGGCAACCATTGACTTTA
>JAPYQD010000164.1 GCA_029937335.1 Gammaproteobacteria bacterium | reverse complement strand
GCGCCAGGCGCTCTAAACAGAATAAAGTTCGCCTGAGAAGGATAAACACTCAAGCCATCAATACCACTCAGTGCTGTTGATAAACTAGCGCGTTCTGCAAGGATTGCCTTGGCATTTTTATCAATTTCGTCTTTTTCTTGTAATAAGAAATTAGCACTCACTTGAGTTAAAGTATTGATGTTGTAAGGTAGTCTTAATTTGTCTAATTCACTCACCGTATCTTGTACGCCAATCAGTAAACCTAAACGCAAACCAGCAAAGCCAATTTTAGAGACTGTTCTGAGCAAAACCAAGTTTGGATACTTAGCAATATCCATCAAAAAGCTGTCATCTGCATAAGCGTAATAAGCTTCATCCAGCACTACCATTGCCTCAGTTGAAGTGATGATTGTCTCAATAGAGCCGCGATCAAATGCATTACCAGTTGGGTTGTTTGGGTAAGCAATAAAAATCAGCTTAGGCTTATGTGTTTCTATGGCTGATAACGTAGCCGATAAGTCAATCTCAAAATTATCATCTAAATCAACACCTTGGTAATTTAAGCGTGTGAACTTTGCAATCATGCCATACATGACAAAACTCGGCTCAATACTCAAAATGGTATCACCCGTTTCACAAGCCAGCGCCAAGAGTTGTATTAGCTCATCAGAACCATTGCCCAACAACACGCCAAAATCGGCTGGAATATCCATCAATTTACGCAGTGTTTGACGTAATTCGTCAGCACTAGGGTTAGGGTATCGATTAAGATCAGCGTCGGCTAAATAAGCCAAATACTGGCCAATCAACTCATCTGGTAGAGGGAATGGGGATTCCATTGCATCGAGTTTGATCATATCGTCAGACGCAGGCACATGATAAGCATTGATCGCTTGAATGTCGGAACGTAGCCAATTGTTAATAAAACTCATTATTTAGGTGCTTGTCGATTAGGATGGTATTGCATTTTACCTATACTCTTTGCATTTAATAGGCTTTGGTAAGTGTAGTCCAATGCACGTTTACACGCAATATTGACATCAATACCTAATGCTAATAATGCACTGATAGCGCTTGATAACGTACAACCAGAGCCATGGTAATCACCGGGTAATTTAGTATAAGTAAAACGCTCAATACACTGAGCATGATGATACAGGCGGTGTTCTATCTCATTCTTTGATGTGTCTGTGGTGGTGAGCAACACCCATTCACAAGGTAAAGATTCAATTGCTTGCTGCTCATCATCTGTTGACGATAATGCGTTTAGTTCAGCAACATTTGGCGTTAATACTGTCACCATTGGTAGCAGTTCTTGTTTAAGGCTTTTTAGTGCTTGCTCATCTAGTAATTGCTGGTTAGTGCTAGAGCTAACAATTGGATCTAATACGATTGTTAGTGCTTCGCATGTTTTAAGCAAAGAAGTAATGGTTTGAATTTGGGACTTAGATGACAACAAACCAATTTTCACCACTGAAAAGTCTACGTCTTCCTTGAGATGGTTAAATTGCTCAGTAATCAGTTGTGTATCAACCGTTTGTGTTGATTTAACCGACTGGGTATTTTGTACCGTGAGTGTCGTAACAATGGGTAGTGGGGTTACACTAAATTGATTAATGCTTTCGATATCAGCACTAATCCCTGCCCCGCCGCAAGGATCAAGACCTGATAAAACTAAAACGGAGTCTAACACGCCGAGTTACTGAGATTCTTTTTGAATCAAGTAATCCAGTACCTTGAATAATCGTTTTTCACCACCAGCATGTTTACTATCGACCCAGTATTT
>JAPYQD010000021.1 GCA_029937335.1 Gammaproteobacteria bacterium | reverse complement strand
CGTGATCGTGGTCGTGTGAATGACTATGATTTGTTTCGCTACATCCGCATACTGTGCACATATCTTACTCCTTTATTGATATCTGTTTAATTTTCAACTCTTCTCCGCCAGTCACTGTTAACTGGTGAGAGTCGCATTTTGGACAAGCATCATATCTTTGCTTGACCACTACTGTTTCGTCACAATTAAAACACCAAGCCTCAGCCTGGGTTTCTATAATTTCTAGCTCAGCACCATCTGCTATAGTGTCGCGTATTGCTACATCAAAACTGAATTCTAATGCCCTAGCCTCAACACCTGAAAATGGACCAATTTCTAGCCACACTTTATCAATGGCCTTGTAATTATTTGCCTTTGCTGACTCTTCTAAAGATTCAACTATACTCATACATATGCTCATTTCATGCATGGTCTACCTCTATACTATACCCCACACAAGGATCAATTGCATTGACTAGTAATCTCACCTTACTTATCAAATCTTCTTTATCAGTAAAGTTCAAAGACTTAATCATATGATTTAGTATCCCTTCAGGATGAAAATTCCATTCTGTTGGTGCTAATATTTGATAGGTTTTAATTTTCTCATTCTCAATGCATAGCTGATGAACAAGTCTACCTCGTGCAGCTTCTAGTTGAACTAGGGCGCTGGTCGCCAGCACAGGAAATTGTATGTTGTAACTTATATTTTCAGACTCAATATTTCTATAATTACGCTTAACTTTATTTAACAATTCAAATACCTCAAGCAATTGTGAAACCGCTCTAGTAAGCACCCCGTTACCATGAACATTAACCAATTGCTTAATGAACTGATGTTTTGACTGCCTAGAATAAGGTGTAGTTTCACATGTTGTATCTTGATAACTAGGGCGTTGAATATATGCATCATTATTTAATAGAATGCTAACCTCCTGTAGATCTAAATCTGGAAGGTGGGACACCTCAACATTGCCTATTTCGTTGAGCTGATGCTGCTGCAAATAATTCAAGAAAGTTACACTCTTGCTCTTGCCAACTTTTAGCCAGTCATTAAAACTGTCCATGTCTGTAAATACAAATTCTGCATTATTTTTAGAACCAATCAATAAATTCTGCAACTGCTGCTCTAATTTTAATATTAACTTATCAATCGAATTAAAGGATTGTAGCTCCTTATCAGCTAATGACAATGGGTCAGTATTTACGAATAAAGTAGCGCTTATCTCTTTAAGTATGGCTAATAAATTTATAATATTGGTATCAACTATGTTATCTGTGTCTTGACTCCATTTAGAAGCAATACTAAAACAATGCTCTCTTATGGTTTCTAGATCTAATAACAATTCATAAGCTTGAATTTCATTTTGACTCAATTTAATTACCGTACTCTCATCTAACAAACGCAGGAAAGCAAATCTATGTGCTGTATTGCATAAGTGATATATGGCATTCATTATATCGGCAACACTATCAATTGATTTTCCAGCAAACAACTTAGTGATATGCAGTGGACGAGTTGATGTGATTGATACAGCTTCAACCTGACCAGATCTTGCTACTACACTAATTTTGATCTCGCCTTCAATCGGCATCTACACTACCACCTCTAAGAAACGCTCTTCTTGAAGACACCTTGCTTAAAATCTCTTGGTCTTTAATACGTTGCTTTTCTATCTCTTTATCCTCTTCAACCTGCTTGAATTGTTTGGTTTGCATGAGTTGCTGCATAACTGCCTCTGCCGTACCTCTAGCTTGCTCCTGGGTTTTAAAATCAAACATAGGTGAAAACAATGAACAAGTTAAATAGACGCCAAACTCTGAATCTTGTTGAGTTAGAAAGGAGTACTCACCATCTGGAAATAGAATATTTACAGACTTTCCTACTCTCACCTCTTGCCTCATACCCTCTTTTGGAAGTAAGACAATATTCATAAACCACGGAGTTATTAACACTCCAACCTCAGCAGCAGACTTACTCTTATCATGACCCCAATCAATAAAACCCACAACCTCAACCTCGAGTTTATTATTAACGATAGGAATATCATTCATCTTATGTGTATGCACATACTGATAATGATCTTTTAATCGATTGACATTACTACTAGGCATATTGATAATTAAAGAATATCTTTTCGATCAATAATCATGAATTGCTCCATAAACCCATCACAATTAGGGCAATGCCAATGATCTGGCAACTGGGAGAATGGTGTATCAACCTCTATCTGCCAATAATCATCACCTTCTTCAGGTTTGTATACATAGTGGCAAATCTTACACTCCATACAAGCGTCGTCAGATATCTTACCTTTGTCACCTAGATAAGTACCCTCAAAAGTCTTCATAATTCTTCAAATTGTTCCTTTAATCTTCCAGCACTTTCATCTAAATCTTCTTGCGCAGCACAAGCAACAATTGGCATATTAACAACTTCAATGGTGCTCAAAATTTCCTTATCTCCAGAGTTAAAATACTTAACCCACCAAATAGAAGAAACACCGGTTGAAGTGATACGACAGTTACCATAACCTCTAGAAAGGATGACCGTATCACCGTTTCCTAAAACAGCACCAATACAATTAAGATCTTCCTCAGTATGTGGCAATAATGTTAAGTTAATAGCTTCGGTAGGATTAGTCATAGCATCAATAAACTCAATGTCGCCATTTTCGGTAAGCTCATTTCTTTTATCCTCAAGCTCAGTTAATATTGCAGGTGCATTCGCAACATTTTCTGGAAACATAGCACTATCAAATAATACTTTATTAGGTTTTTCCTGATTCTTAACAAGAAGAATCTCAGGAATATCGCCCGCTTCAACATAATCATTAAGTAGATGATTATCTTTATCAACAACAGTAACACGCCAGATGCCTGTAAATATAGATTCCTGAATATTAACGATTTGATTATCTTCATGAATAACAGCACTCACCTCACCCTCAGCAAGCAATGCATTAAGATATGCCATATTATCAGCGTTAAGCTCACCAACTGGGAAAATTAAATTAGCATTTTGAACTTTATAATCAACCAACTTATTATAAATATTTTCTAGAAAAACTCTACATTCTGAAAGATCTGTATTTTCATCAAATTCATAAATTTTTGGATTTAATTCAAAGGTAGACATCTCATTAGGCATATCCATAAACTCAAGCGGATCTTCCTCAACTGGTTGAGAACCTGCTGACAATAAGAAATTTGTTGGAATTGGTGGTACTGGTATTGATGACATATAATTCTCCTCTTAGTTTTGAGATAATTCGATCTTAATTGGTGGAGCTGATGGTTCTGAAAGCATGATTTCCTGGATATTATTGATGTACTCGTCCCAATCTCTAACTTTAGAAATGGTGCCTACATAAGCACCATCTTTAAAAAATACCAATGACGGCCAAGTTTTAAAACCGTATTTTCTCTGAATGTTCATTTCATCATCACGACTAATAATTGCAGGTTCTATTTGATTATTAAAAGCAGCTATAAGCTCAGGCAAGATAACCGCAACATCCAAACTTTCCGGGAACATTTTTGCATCGTTACAGAAAAACAATACACTGTAGTGATGCTGTTCAACAAAAGTGCCGACTGTTTCTTCAGTTAGTAGCGGGTAGTTATTCTTTGTAATTAGTTGTTGTATTAATTCTGGAAACATAATTTACTCATTATTATTTGAAAAAGGGTTGATAGGCTCTCGGCCAATAAGATCACCAAACAAGGCTTGAACCCTATCCTCTGGACCATCTTGCATGGCGAGACTTACAGCGGTTAGTGCGGCATCAATTTCTTTAGCTTTAGCATCAGAGATTACCTCTCTAGCAGCATCGATAAATACCAATACCCAAGTGCCTGTAATTTGTTGACCTACTAATTGCATGTTAATAGTTTTATTGACACCATTATCTTGGCAAGTGGCGAAAGTATCACTGACAGGATCGATCACCTGCATTGGAATTCCAATACACATTATTGATCCTCGAAGTGTTTTCTACCATCAACAAATACATTAGTTCTGCAGTCAGAATCAATCAGTTCAGAGTCTCTTTGCTCAAAGGTATTATCAAATAAAACTCGCTCATCACCACTTCTACAAGCCATTTTTTCAGAAGGTCTGTGCGCTTCATAATCGTGTAAACCAATCGTTGGGCTATTTACACCATCTTCTTCGGAAAGCGGTACAGCACGTTTTTTATATGGCACTGAATAGCTATCCAAATATTTAAGGCAATGCTCAATTGCTGGTTGCATTTGCACTTTAACCACATCTCTTAAACTACCGCCAAAATCCTCTAGCACTTCAGGCTGCACCCCAATTAGAAAAATATGATCAGGAGTCTCTCCAGTTAATTCAGCAGTAGATAAAACCTCTTGAAATCCAGTCTGGTGTAAGCTCATTTTTTTAGCACCCATGAATTTAGGTACATCTTCATCGTGAATTAACTTCATGGTTCCCGGCTCTAAACCATAGTCAATAGCATCGAAAACAATAAGCAGGTCACATTCTTGAACGTGTTGAATTAGGTACAAGCCCTGGGTTCCACCATCCATTAACTTGACCTCTTCATCGAACTCATATTGTTGGTTAATAGCCTCAACTGTACGCACGCCAAAACCTTCATCAGACCATAAAATATTACCAACACCCAGGATTAAAACTTTCATATATACCTTTTTTAAATCATTGCACAAAAATTATACTAATTTGTCATTCTATATTGTGGCAATTCTTACAATATAACCTCTAATCATGATTTTTTATATTTAAAAAAAATTATGATTAGAAGACGTTAAAAAAAGGGAACTGTTTACAGCCCCCCTTCTTTTTAAAGAAATGTATCTGTTCATACGCCCTACTCAAAACCTAAGAGACTACATGATCAGAAATTTAATCTTTACGGTCGTCTTTCCATGTTCTCCAACCATTAATCATCGTACTAACAAGCGATTGTCTTGACATAATGTCCTCCCTAATCGCAGCGTAAATATGAATCATAACAAATGTTAAGATAAACCACATACCTAGATGATGCCATGTATGTACATCCTGACTTTGGCCAAATAACGGAATCAACCAACCAGCAAACGCATCATACCACCATGTTCCCATCCCTTGACCTTCTGCATATAGAGCAAAACCAGTAAAGAACATGAAGAAAGCACCCGTTACAAACATAAGAAACATAAATAATGAAGCAAGTGGATTATGTCCCACATATTTCTTTGGCATTTTTACCAAGAAAGCATACCATTTCATCTCATGCCAAATTTCAGCCCACCAAGTCTTACTTAGTAATGGTGGTAAGAATAATTGCTTAGCATGGCTGTTTCCGACAAATGCCCAATATATTCTACCAATTAAGCCAATTGCAAAGACATATGCTGCTACAAAGTGGAAGAAACGAATGTAACCCATCAGGAAATCTTCACTTGCCTCACCTGACAAACTATCCAGGGGAGATCCAATTAAATAGCCTGTTATAGCCAGAACTGTTATTGCGGCAGCATTAACCCAATGCCACAAGCGCACTGGAGCTTCATATACATAAGTTGCATCTACTGTTGATTCAATGCCTGATGATGGCAAATCACCAATAGCACTTTCCATCTTCTTAATACTCATAACTTACTCCTTAATAAAAGATTAAGATAATAAAAGACCCATACCCAACATTGAACCAGCAAGACCCAATACCATTAACACCACAGTTAGCACTTGCTTTCTCTTAGATACGATAACTGCACTTACAATAAATGCCATGCTGATCGTTAACATTGCAACAATGTGATATGAATTGGTAAACATGTGTCTAGCAGCCTCAAGAACGCCAGAAAATTCAAATGGCGTATGGCCTGAATGTGCTAGTGTTGCTGCTGAAAACAACATTGACACTACTACTACTAATGATTTTTTCATTTTTAAAACTCCTATCGTACTTTAACGTTAATTAATTCCTCACCATCTTCACTCATAACATGAGTAGAACAAGCAAGACATGGATCGAAACTGTGCAGTGTGCGCAAAATCTCAACTGGCTCTTCAGCTCTTTCAACAGGCGTACCCAATAAACTCGCTTCAAATGCACCGATATTACCTTCAGGATCTCGAGGAGAACCATTCCATGTAGTTGGAACAACAGCCTGGTAATTTTCGATCTTACCGTCGTTAATTACAATCCAGTGACCTAGTGCACCACGTGGCGCTGCCGCAGTACCGACACCCTTAGCATGTTTTGGCCAAGTTGATGGATCCCACTTCTCCATGTTAGCAGTTGAGCTATCGCCATTCTTAATATTCTTAATTAATGAATGCCAGTCATCTACCATCATTTCAGCACAGTACTCAGACTCTAATGCTCTAGCAAGAGTACGACCAATGGTTGACTGTAACGCAGCTTTAGCGCCTAGATTAGTACCAGCAAGCTTATTAAAGGCAGATAAACTCTTATTAATCTGTTCAGTAATATGCTCATGACCTTGGGCGAATGCCAATACATAACGCGACAATGGACCAACTTCAACTGCATGACCTCTCCAACGAGGTGCTTTAATCCATGAGTACTTAGCACTTTCATCAATCTCTTTAATATCAGTTCTAGTACCTTTGGTTTTAGAACCCAATTCATAATTTGGCTCAGTAATGCCATCCCATGGGTGTAAGCCTTTAGATTCATCTGGGTATTTGTACCATGAGTGTGTAACAAATTCTTGAACCTGTTCTGGATCTGCAGGATCAACTGGGAATACTTCGTTCCAGTTGTCGTTAAGAATAGCACCACCTGGAAGTTGATCAGTAGACTTGTCATAGTTAACTTTAGGGTATGCACCATAATCCATAACACTCTTAGCGCCGATACCACCGCCCCACAAATCATCTTTGTAGAAACTAGCAATGGCAATTACATCAGGAACATAAACATTTTTGTTAAACTGTACCATTTCATCGATACGGGCCTTAACAAAGTTTAAACGCTCCATATTAAGAGGTGCGCCTGCAGCCATATCACCATCCATATTAATAGCACATGGAACACCACCAACTAAATAGTTAGGATGCGGGTTCTTACCACCAAAAACTGTATGCAATTTAACAAATTCTTTTTGCAAGTCAAGTGCTTCAAGGTAATGAGCAACCGCCATAAGATCTGCTTCAGGAGAACATTTGTAAGCTGGATTGTCCCAATAACCATTTTTAAATGGACCTAGTTGACCTGACTCAATAAACTTACGGATTCTTGTTTGAATATCCTTAAAGTAACCTGGGCTAGATTTAGCATGCTTTGGTGATACAACATTTTGTAGGCCAGAAGTTGCTTTTGGATTAGCTTTTAATGCGTTAACTGGGTTTATCCAATCTAATGCATGTAAGTGATAGAAATGCACAACATGGTCATGTACTTGTAATGTCTTCGCCATCATTTCACGAATTAAATGCGCATTAGGTGGAATTTCGATACCCAAAGCATTTTCAACCGCTCTAACTGATGTAAGTGCGTGACAACCTGTACATACGCCACAAATTCTTTCAACGAAAGCCCATGCATCACGTGGATCACGACCTCTTAGAATAACTTCAAGACCACGCCACATCGTACCCGTTGATACAGCGTTTACGATAACGTTGTTTTCATCTAGGTTAACTTCACAACGCATGTGTCCTTCAATTCTTGTTACTGGATCAACAACAACTCGTCTGCCGCTGTTATCCAGTTTATAACCATTTGGTGTTTCAATAATAGACATAATTTATTCTCCTTTAGTGTCTTCTTGACTGTTCTTCGCACTTGACAGTGCGCTAGCTGCGGCGTGAACTGCAATAGCAGCACCTGTAACACCAGCAACAGCAAAACCAATTTCATCTGCATCAGCTTCAATACCAAAACCATGCACTTCGGTTAAGCGATCATAGAATGAGCCTTTATCCCAGAAACCGTCTTCTGAACAACCGATACAACCGTGACCCGCTTGAATTGGGAATGAAGTGCCTTCATTCCAGCGAATAGTTGAACAAGCATTGTAGGTGGTAGGGCCTTTACAACCAACCTTATATAGACAGTAACCTTTCTTAGCATTTTCATCATCAAACTCTTCAACAAATTGACCAGCGTCAAAATGTGGACGGCGATAACATTTATCATGAATTCTTTGTGAGTAGAACATCTTAGGTCGACCTTGTCTATCTAATGTTGGCATTTTATCAAATGTCAACATGTAAGTAATTACACCAGTCATTACCTCAGCAATTGGTGGACAGCCTGGTACTTTAATAATTGGCTTATCAGTAATTAACTTATGCGTTGGTGTTGCTTGAGTCGGATTTGGTCTAGCTGCTTGAACACAACCCCAAGATGCGCATGCACCCCAAGAAATGATTGCTTTACAATGTTTTGCAACTCTTTCAATTTGATGATGGAATGGCTTACCTGCAATAATACAAGACATGCCATCTTGATTAAGCGGTGTGTTACCTTCAACGGCAAGGATAAAGTTACCATCATATTTTTCAATAGTTTCATCAATAATGGCTTCTGCTTGGTGGCCTGCTGCTGCCATGATAGTATCATCATAGTCTAGTGAAATCATGGACAATATCACATCTTTTGCCAATGGATGAGCTGAACGGATAAATGACTCTGAACAACAAGTACATTCCAGACCATGCAACCATAAAACTGGAATTCTAGGTTTGTTTTCCATTGCATGTGCAATCTTACCAACAAAAGCCGGCCCTAATCCCAAGGCTGTTGCTGTCAAACTACAATATTTTATAAAACTACGACGACTAATGCCCTGTCTGCGCATGACATCATAAAAACTTTCAATTGGTGATGCTATATCTGTGTTAGCCATATCCCCTCTCTCCCTTTTTTGTTAATATTAAAAAAAACTAAACTATATTAAACTCAATATGAGCTAAATCAATATGAGTCAAACATAAAAAATGCTCATGATACATGCTACTATTTTTTTTTGCAAATGTATAATGTTTTAATGATATATAAGCAATAACAATTAGCGCAAGAATTAACTATCGGTGAGTCTTCACTCTCTCGTTTACTCAAAGGTAAATATGCCAATACGCCTATTGGTGTTATTCGCATTAAAGATCTATTTTCATCATTCATCAACATCTATCAAGCAAATGGTTGCTGAGATTATTCGCAAAGAGGATAAGGCTCTTTCTGATCAAAAAATAACTGACATACTAATACTGGAGGACATTCGTATTTCTAGAAGAACAGTTACAAAATATAGAAAGGCACTTAAAATACTCTGCGCTCGCGATAGAAACAGGATGAAATAGACTTAGAAGGACATCAAATATCTTGTTTACTTAATCAGACCAAGCATTTTCATCGCAAATTTTCTTACGACAAGGCATGATCCACATTTGATAGAGTGAAGTCGTCAACATTATGGTAGAAGCAAGGGTATATCCAAAACCACCGATAATAACAAGCCAAGCAAATGCAGGATCAAGACGCGTTAACCACCAGGCACTAACGTCAATTAACAAAAAGGCAAATGGGGTAAAAATTAAAATTGCCTTCACCCATTTATTAAATCCTACTGCAAATGAAAAGATAAACCCAACAAAAAAGAAAATAAAGGCAATGCCAAATAAGTGTATATGAGAGATCCGGGTTAAACTTGTCACATCTGCCCCCAAATCTACTTCAGCCAGTTCTTTAATCACCTTATATTGGGTGATATTTGGTAGAGAAGGAATACTTGTATGACATCTGGCACACTTATTTTGTACTATTGGGCTAATCGATTCATTCCAAGTATGCTCATCAGAACCATTAGTAATCCATTTTATGATCTTGATATTTTCTTGGGTAGTCGCTTTATCCTTCATCGACCCATTTAATTTTGCCTCTAACTTAGAACCAGATCGATTACCATAGTAACTATAGACAATATCATCAACAGAGACCCCTAATTTACCATCGGCCATACCATGAGTTAATATGATTTGCGCCCCAGCCATTAATAACCCAATACCGACTACCAAAATATAGCCAGTAAACAATGCTTTAATAGACATCGATACACTGGGTAAATTAATCCATGAGTTAATGTGTTGATCTTCTTTTACGGTAGCCATCAATTAATCCTTTATTATCATTTAAATTATTTATCGTCCAAGTGAATTTTATATGAATTTACTAAAGTATGCTATGTACTAAATCCCAGAGAATATGATAG
>JAPYQD010000163.1 GCA_029937335.1 Gammaproteobacteria bacterium | reverse complement strand
ATGTTTGATGACCTATTTAACCTAGTGACGGGTGATGAAGAAACTTACACTAAGGCCAAAGAATCACTGTTTGTAAAGTTAGCTAAAGTTGAGGTGGTTAAAGGTACAGATACTTTCTTTAATGGTGCTAATTTCGCCATGATTGATGCAGCCTTCGCGCCTATCTTTATGCGCCTTGCTTGGATTAATGAATTTACCGATAATGCATTATCAATCAATGAATTTAGTAATCTCAGTGCTTGGAGCGAGTCAATCTTAGTGGTTGATGAAGTTAAAGACTCGGTATCTGAAGGAATAGATGATGTTTATTATTCCAATATCGAAGCTCGTGAAGGTTATCTGTCGACTTTACTGGTTGATGAATAGTCGTTTACAAAATCGCTAAAATGTTTTCAGGTGGTCGTCCAATGGCAATGCCTTTATCAGTCTTGACAATTGGGCGCTCAATCAAAATTGGATTATCAACCATTGCCTGAATAAGCTGATCTTCACTGAGTGATTCATCATCTAAATTGTTTTCTTTATAAGGCGCTTCAAATGTACGCATCAAAGAGCGTGGATCCATGCCTAGTTCATCAAGCAAGGCCTTTAATTCTGCCACACTGGGTGTATCTTCAAGATATTTAATTACTTCGAAGTCTAGGCCTTTTTCTTCTAAAATAGCTAGGGTTAGTCTAGATTTTGTACATCTTGGATTATGGTAAATTTTTACACTCATTATTAAGAACTGGTTATGAAAAAAATTCTCATTATACTCTCACTTTTTTTACCATTAACAACGACACAAGCAATTACTATCGATGAAATTGTAGCAAAAGCCAGCACACTTTGGAAAAACGAAAAAGCCATCAAAGTGCCAAATTTCTCACTCGTCGATATTGAGGGAAATATGCATACTGACGAGTCAACCAAAGGCAAATACTTAGTAATCAACTTTTGGGCTACTTGGTGCCCACCTTGTCTAAAAGAGATTCCTGCTTTCGTAGAGTTCTATGAACAAAATTCTGACAGAGTTGAAATACTAGGACTGGATTACGAGCAAGCCGATAAAAAAACCATTCTAGAATTTACCGATACCTTTATGGTTAATTACCCAATCATCCTATTTGATGATAAAAATGGCTCACAATTTACTAACTTTGGCGATGTGTTTGGCATGCCAACCACTTACATCTATGACCCAGAAGGTAAATTGGTTGATTTTCGTATGGGTGAAATCGATATCGAAACTTTAGAAAAATCCATTCTTTAAATCCAAGTCTTAGATTTTAGATTTTCATCACGCACCAACTTAGGCACCAAATAACCACTTAGGCTGTTCTTCAAGTCTTGATGTAATTGAATGGCGCGTTCATCACTGATTAAAAAGTGCTCTGCCCCTTTCACCTTGTCCAGCATGTGTAAGTAATACGGCAAGATACCAATATCAAACAACTTCAAACTCAGGCGCTCTAGGGTGCTCAAATCATCATTAACTCCTTTTAACAACACAGATTGGTTGAGTAGCGTGATATTAGTAAAATTTCCAATATTTTGGATAAACACTTCTGACACTTCATTTGCATGGTTAATGTGTGTCACTAAAACTACTTTTAACGCCGTTTTATCCAGTAATTTGACCAATTTATCGGTTATTCTGCTTGGTGTTACTACAATTGATCGAGAATGAATTCGTAATATCTTTATATGTTCAATATTTTCAATATTTCTGATTAATTTAGCTAGTTTTTCATCGCTCAAACTCAGAGGATCGCCACCACTGAGTATGACTTCATTGATTGATTGATGAGAGCGAATATAGTCTTCAATCGCTATCCAGTTACTCATTGCATCATGG
>JAPYQD010000162.1 GCA_029937335.1 Gammaproteobacteria bacterium | reverse complement strand
ATTGTTATATTATGAAAAACTGTTATTTACAATAAAAACAGCGACTTATTCTACCCTATTTTCTCTACAAGTAGAATAATCTCATTAGTTTTTTCATGAATTTCAACGACTTTGTGGCCATGCACTTTACACCAAGCAGGTATATCATGTAGTACGCCCGGATCCGTAGCAATCATCTCAATTAAATCGCCTTTATCAATGGTGTTAATCATTTCGCCTAAACGTATTACTGGCATCGGACAAAGTAAGCGTTTAGCGTCAATAGTGTGCTTCATATAAGTTACTCAATCCCTAGCCAATCTTGGGGCTTGATATAGTACTCGTATAATTTTTCTTCTTCACTACCTACTTCTGGCTCGTATTGATATTCCCAACGTACAAGCGGTGGCAACGACATGAGAATCGATTCGGTACGGCCACCGGTTTGCAGGCCAAATAACGTGCCACGATCATAAACCAAATTAAACTCGACATAACGACCACGACGATACAGCTGGAATTGTCTTTCATGATCGGTAAATGGTGTGTCTTTACGACGCTCAACAATTGGTCGATAAGCTTTAATATAACTATTACCCACACTTTGCATAAAAGCAAAACACTGATCAAATCCACCTTCGTTTAAATCATCAAAGAATAAGCCGCCAACACCACGTTGTTCATCGCGATGCTTCATGTAAAAATAATCATCGCACCATTTTTTGTACTTCGGATACACCTCTTTACCAAAAGGGTCACAAGCGTCTTTAGCCATTTGATGCCACAAAATGCAATCCTCATCAAAGCCATAATAAGGGGTAAGATCAAAGCCACCACCAAACCACCAAATCGGATCTTCACCTTCTTTTTCTGCAATAAAAAATCTGACATTGGCATGTGAAGTTGGTGCATATGGATTGTGCGGGTGGATTACCAATGAGACGCCTAAAGCACTAAAGCTACGCCCTGCTAACTCTGGGCGTAATGCTGTCGCTGAAGCCGGCATGTTGTCGCCATGGACGATAGAAAAGTTAACGCCTGCTTGCTCAAACACAGCGCCATGAGTCAGTACACGGGTAAGTCCACCACCAGCACCGTTTTCTTTTTCCCAGTTGTCTTTGATAAAACTGGCTTCACCATCTACTTGCTCTAATTGGTCGCAAATATCTTGTTGCAAACCTAATAAATAAGCCTTAACTTGGTCGATCATCTGAGTTGCTCTCCAGTGTCTAAATTAATTATTCTTGATGGTGGGTTATTATAGTTTCGTGGTGCGATGATAAAATCTAATTCTTGTTTAAAAAACACATTTAATTCAAGCACGCTTGTTGCACTTTTTCTACCACTGGTATTAGCACTGGTAGAAACCAAAGCGCTGTTGTTTGCTTGGCATAACTTAGTAATTAAAACGTTATCAGTCAACCTAAGTGCAATCGTATTAAATTCGCCCGTTAATAGCTTAGAAGTCTGTTGATTGGCTTTAAGTAAATAAGTGGTTGGCACCTTGGTATTTTTAATGCTTGTTAATTGCAGCGCATCATCCACATAATCAGTAAAGTAGCGCACATCACTGGCCAACAGTATTAGCCCTTTATTGGCAGAACGATATTTAAGTTGTAAGATTCGTTGCATGGCATGTTCAAAACACGGCAGACAAGCTAAACCTTGAATGGTATCGGTTGGATGAGAAATTACCCCGCCCGCCTTTAAATACTGCGCTGCTAATCTGGCTTTAAAACTCATGATGTTTTTTTGGCCCTTGGATGGCACTGATCATAAACTTTAGACAGCTCTAAAAAATCAAGATGGGTATACACCTGGGTTGACTTAATACTTTCATGGCCTAAAAATTCTTGTACAGATC
>JAPYQD010000161.1 GCA_029937335.1 Gammaproteobacteria bacterium | reverse complement strand
GCCCTGAAAATAAAGAGATCTCTGCCGGCATTTATAACAAGCTTAATGAGGCTGGATTTATTAAAACTCGCACCATTTCACAAGCTTTTGATCCTGAAAAGCAAATGTTTTTACCGGATCGTTTTATCAGAGGCGAGTGCCCTAAATGTGGCGCTAAAGATCAATATGGCGATAATTGTGAAGTCTGTGGCGCAACCTATTCACCAACTGAATTAATTAATGCCAAATCAGCTATTTCAGGTGCAACGCCAATCACGAAAGATTCTGAGCATTATTTCTTTGATTTGCCACAATTTGAGGCTCAACTAAAAGAGTGGACAGAAGCTGGGCATTTACAAGATGAGATAAAAAATAAATTAGCCGAATGGTTTGAGCAAGGATTAAAGCAGTGGGATATTTCCCGTGATGCGCCATATTTTGGCTTTCAAATTCCTGGCGTTGAAAATAAATACTTTTATGTATGGCTCGATGCACCGATTGGTTATATGGCGAGTTTTAAAAAGCTATGTGATACACAAGGCTTAGATTTTGACGAGTACTTTAATAAAGATTCAGAAACTGAGTTGTATCATTTCATTGGTAAAGACATCGTCTATTTCCATGCACTGTTTTGGCCAGCGATGTTAATGGGTTCTGATTACCGTACACCAAATGCTATTTTTGCACATGGCTTCTTAACGGTTAACGGCCAAAAAATGAGTAAGTCTCGTGGCACGTTTATTCAGGCCAGAACCTACTTAGAAAGCCTTAATCCTGAGTGCTTGCGTTATTATTACGCTTACAAGCTATCTGCTAAGATTGACGATATCGACCTTAATTTACAAGATTTTAAACAGCGCGTGAATTCTGATTTGGTCGGAAAAGTAGTTAATATCGCCTCTCGCAGTGCAGGTTTTATTGTTAAGAAATTTAACAAAACATTATCGGCTTACGCTATCGAAGGTGATTTGTATAATGAGTTTGTCGCCAAAGGTGATGATATCGCTAAGCTTTATGAGGCGCGTAATTACAACCAAGCGATGCGTGAGATTATGAAACTCGCTGATAAAGCCAACCAATATATTGATGAACACAAACCATGGCAATTAGTCAAAGAAGAAGGTAAAGAGGCGCAGGTGCACGATGTCACTTCGTTGGCGATTAATTTATTTAGAGTATTAATGACATACCTTAAACCGGTATTGCCAGAGATGGCCAAGCAAGCGGAAGATTTTTTAAATATTGATAAGTTGAATTGGAACGATATTAAACACCCACTCACTAAGCACCAAATTAACAAGTTTAAACCACTGATGTCACGCATTGAAGATGAGCAAATTGAAAAAGTAATTGAAGCTTCAAAGCAAAACATGGCACAAGCTAAAACAACCGAAGAAGAGAAAGAGGATGACAATATGATTAGCATTGATGATTTTACAAAGATTGATTTACGCATTGCCAAAATTGTAAAAGCACAGCACGTTGAAGGTGCTGACAAACTCTTGCAACTCACACTTGATATTGGTGAAGAAAATACACGTAATGTTTTTGCTGGCATCAAGGCTCATTACAACCCTGAAGACTTAGAAGGGCGCTTAACGGTTATGGTTGCCAATCTTACACCCAGAAAGATGAAATTTGGACTTTCTGAAGGTATGGTGTTGGCTGCCGGTGATGGTAAGTCTTTACATATTTTATCGCCAGATTCAGGTGCTAAACCTGGAATGAAAATTAGTTAGACAAATACAAGTTTCGGAGAGATGTCAGAGTGGTTTAATTTGCTCGCTTGGAAAGCGGGTGTACGGCAACGTACCGAGGGTTCGAATCCCTCTCTCTCCACCATTTTTATTCATTATTACGAATTAATATGAAG
>JAPYQD010000020.1 GCA_029937335.1 Gammaproteobacteria bacterium | reverse complement strand
GCTTATCAAAACTTTTTGGGCTGGTACCTACTTGGTAGTCTTCTTTCGACCAAAATCTCGAAGAGTCTGGCGTCAGCACTTCATCCATTAAAGTAAGTTGGTTGTTCTCATCAAGGCCAAACTCAAACTTGGTGTCGGCAATAATAATACCGCGCGACAATGCATATTCAGCCGCAAATTGGTAAAGCGACAAACTGGCTTGTTTAACTTGCTGAGCCATATCTTCGCCCAATATATCCACAGTCGCAGTAAAATCAATATTCTCATCGTGCTCGCCAACAGCTGCTTTACTAGAGGGCGTGTAAAGCACTTCGGGTAATTTTTCTGCCAGTTGTAAGTTATCAGGTAGTGTGACGCCACAAACACTACCCGTGTTTTGGTAGTCTTTCCAGCCGGAACCTATAATATAGCCACGAACAATTGCCTCTACCGCTAAAGGTTTGAGTTTTTTCACAATAATAGCGCGCCCTTCAACTTGTTGAATTTCAGCTGCGCTCAGTACATTGCTTAATGGCTCATGCGTTAAATGGTTGGGGATGATGTGTTGGGTCTTGTCGAACCAAAAGTTGGCCACACGGGTGAGCACTGCGCCTTTTTGACTGATTGGCGCATCAAAAACAACATCAAACGCACTGAGGCGGTCCGTGGTGACAATGAGCATGCGCTTGTCATCAATATCATAAAGTTCGCGAACCTTGCCTTTTTGGATTAAAGGTAGGCTAAGCGAGGTTTCGAATAGTGTTTGCAAGGGTGTGTTTTATTGATAATTTTATCAATATTTTAACCTTAATCCTAACATCGAAAATACGAATGTTAGACGCATTAATGCACGCCTGTGGTAAAATGTACATCATAGTATGATGATAAAAATTTTTCTAATTACTGCCCTACTAATAACCCAGTTTTCAACGGCTTCACCATTGACCGATGGTGCATTGCGGCTAATTCAAGTGGGCAACGAAATTGGTTCGCGTGATGTGGTGATGCGTGGACAGTCCCTACTAATGAAGGGCGCTTTCGACCTAGATGATTTTGACGCTGTGTACGAAACCTCCAAGCAAATGCGTTACGGCAATACCCTTATGGGGCATTTGCCACAAGTCCGCATCGCCAATGAAATATTGATTAAACTGGTGAGACAAAGTTATGATCCTGCCTTATATGACTATGCGTTGTATTTGCTTGACGGTGATGGTGGTTTTGTTAGAAACGACTTTTTAGCCCTAAGTTTATTTGAGGAATCTTTTGAAGTACACGGCAATGCAAATTCTGCCTTTATTGCAGCTGTCATCAGAAACGAATCTTTGGTGCCCGGCACTAAGGATAAACAACGTATTGGTGAGTTGATTACGTTTGCAGTTTTAAACAAGGTTAAAGGCGCCTCTGAATACCAAGATCAATATGTAGATAGCGGATATTGGAGAAGTCTTGATGTTAAACATTGGCGAGACTGGATAGCCAGCCAATAATTTACAAGCTACGTAAGATCGTATTGACCTTGTTTTTAAAGCGCCAAAAGTCAGTATGGGCAACTTTTTTTCGCTTGGGTAGCGGATGGGTCAGCGGATTTTTTCGAATACCTTTATAGCGCAATTCATAGTGTAAATGAGGCCCAGTTGAGCGCCCAGTTGAACCTACATAACCAATAACTTGGCCTTTTTTAACTTTAGAAGAAGGTTTTAGTCCGCGTGCAAATTTAGACAAGTGCGCATAAACAGTGGTGTAATTACTGCCATGCTTAACGTAGATGACATTACCCAATACACCCATATTTTTCCTGCGTTGGATAATACCACTAGCTACAGAATAAACCGGTGTACCTTCTTTAGCAACAAAGTCAACCGCTCTATGTGGCCGCCAAGTTTTTAAGATAGGGTGAAGCCGTTTTCTTTGAAACTTAGAGCTGATTCGGCTATGTTTCAAAGGGTATTTAAGGAATGAGGGATATAGTGTACGCCCATTAATATCATAATAGCCTGTGCGCCCGTGTTTATCGGTATAAGAAAAAACAGCCACGCTTTTTGTTGCGCCTATGTAAATGAGCGCACTGGGATTAACCCCATGCTTGCCAACAATAATAAATCGATCGCCTTTTCGAAGATCCTTATTGAAATCAATTTCCCATGAAAATATGCGTATTAAAGTTTTAACAATTTTTGGACTGATGTTGGCTTTTTTTGCATCATAATTAAGCGACCGAGTAATAATGATGGTAGAGTGATCGAGCGTATTAGCGCCATACGCCAATACGCTCGATGGGCTGATTAACAGCAAAGAAATAATTAGAAATAAAGCGCGTTTAAGCATACTTAGCAACAATTTGAGAGGCTAGGCCTCGCGCTTCTTGGTCATTGGCAATAATGGCATCAAGATTGTTTAAAGCAGCGTGTTTTGTTTGAGCAAGCGTTTGTTTAATAACCTGAGGAATGTCTAAGAAACCAATGGTTTTATTTAAAAACGCATCAACTGCAATTTCATTGGCGGCGTTAATCGTGCCCATGGCATTTCCACCTTGTTTTAGCGCTTCAAAGGCTAGTTTGAGACAGGCGAATTTTTCAAGGTCTGGCGTATAAAATTCTAATGGTGAGTTACTGGCCAAGTCTAGTGGCGCAACGCCAGAGCTAATGCGCTGAGGATAAGCCATTGCATAGGAAATAACACTACGCATATCAGGGTTACCAAGCTGCGACAAGGTAGAGCCATCATCAAAATAAACTGAAGAGTGAACAATGCTTTGTGGGTGCATAACCACATCAATTTGCTCAGGTTTTAGGTCGAATAAATAATAGGCCTCAATCACTTCCAATCCTTTGTTCATCATTGTGGCCGAGTCAACTGAAATTTTGCGACCCATAGACCAGTTTGGGTGGGCGCAAGCTTCATCAGGGGTTATTGATTGCAGCTCACTTAATGGCGTGTGCAAGAACGGGCCACCACTGGCAGTGAGTTGAATTTTACTAAGTCCTGAGCGACCACCTTGCAAACACTGAAAGATGGCGCTGTGTTCTGAGTCTACAGGGATGAGTTCTGCACCAGAGTGCTTAACCGCATCCATAAAGATGTCACCCGCTAAGACCAAGGATTCTTTGTTGGCTAGCATGATACGTTTGCCCGCCTTGGCGGCCGCAAGCGCTGAGGACATGCCTGCAGCACCAACAATGGCTGCCATGACATAATCGGTTTTTTGGTGTGCGGCAATATCACACAAAGCTTGTTCGCCACTGAGCACCTGAGTGTCATTATTGAGTGCAGATTGTAACTTGTCAGCCGCCTCTTCATTTGTCATGACGGCGTAAGTCGGCTGGTATTGGCGACACAATTCAAGCATTGCCTGCCATTTGGTGTTGGCACTTAGTGCAAAGATGTTAAATTGATTAGGGTGTTGGTCAATCACAGATAAGGTGCTTTTGCCAATCGATCCGGTAGCACCTAAAAGGGTTATATTTTTCATAGCAGATTTAAGCCCAGCAGGAAAAACGGTGCCGCTGCGGTAAGGGAATCAATGCGGTCTAGTACGCCACCATGGCCGGGCAAAATGTTTCCGCTGTCTTTCATGCCAGATTCACGTTTAAATAAACTTTCAAATAAATCACCTAAAACAGAAACACTAGCAACAACGATCGTTAGTATTAAATAGCCAAAATACTGCTCACTTGCAACGTTTTGGATTTGAAGAAACACCAGCATTACAACCAAGGCAAAACCAATACCACCCAAAACACCTTCGACAGATTTTCCAGGACTGACCTTGGGTGCAAGCTTACGTTTGCCAAACTTCCTACCTACAAAATAAGCACCGGAATCTGCCCCCCAAATAAGCAACATTAATAGCAAGAAATATTCGTCACCTTTTAAGTGTAAGTTAACCAGTGCAACCCACATAGGTGCCAACAACAGCACACCGCTCATTGATCTAATAATACTGGAGCCAAACCAGGTTTGTGTGTGGTTAGGGTAACTTAACACCCAAAACAAATTTAACCCCCACCAAACAACAGAAACATAAAGCAGAACAGTTAAATTGTCTGGGTTTTGTGCGTGATTATTTGCAACCAATGTGCAACCAACAATAAACCCCGTTAATAAGGCTCTATTAATAGGTTTAGTGATTTTAATGAGTCGTGAAAACTCCCAAGCACCAAGCACAACAAAGGCTAATAATAAGTAAGAAAAATAAGGTGCAGGCAAAGCAAATATTGCCCAAATAAAGGCAGGCGCTAAGACCAAGGCAGTTATGATTCTTTGGGCTAATCCACTTAGCATGCTTTGTCCTTGCGCTCGCCAAAACGGCGGTCGCGATGGTTAAAGCTTTCAATGGCTTTATCGAGCTCTGCAGGGTTAAAGTCTGGCCACAGGGTGTCGGTAAAATACAACTCGCTATAGGCGATTTCCCATAGTAAGAAGTTGCTAATTCTGAGCTCACCACTGGTACGAATTAATAAATCAACTTTAGGCTGATCTGCTAAGGATAAGTACTGAGAAAAAGTATCGATATTAATGTCGTCAGCGTTAATTTCATTATTGGCTGCGCGTTTGGCAATTTGTTGTGCTGCTTGTGCAATGTCCCATTGGCCGCCATAGTTAGCAGCAATCACCAGAGTTAGACCTGTGTTATTGGCCAATAGTGCTTGCGCATCAATGGCTGTTTGCTGTACTTCTTGGGGGAATAGACCAAGGTCGCCAATAATTTTGAGTTTGACGTTGTGTTTATTAAGTTTATTAACTTCTTGTTTGAGCACACTTAAAAACAGCTTAAACAACAAAGACACCTCTTCATTTGAACGATTTTTGTTTTCACTACTAAAGGCAAATAAAGTCAGTGTTTCGATACCCAGTTTTCCACAATGTTTCACCACTTTTCGTACAGCTTTAACCCCTTTTTGATGGCCTTGAATGCGAGGTAAGAAGCGTTTCGACGCCCAGCGACCGTTGCCGTCCATAATAATTGCAATGTGTTTAGGGGTGTTCATGGGCGTTAATTATACCTATCGGGCGGCACCAGCCTTTTGAAAGTATAAATACGGTAAAATTGCACTTAATTAGTACTTATTAAAATTTAATACAAAACCCCTTATGAGTTTAGCAAAAAGAATCATCCCTTGTCTTGATGTGCGTGACGGTCGTGTGGTTAAAGGCGTGCAGTTTGTTGACATTAAAGATGCGGGCGATCCGGTCGAGGTGGCCAAGCGTTATGACGATGAAGGCGCTGATGAAATCACTTTTTTAGATATTACTGCCTCACATGAAGGCCGTGATACAACAGTACATATGGTGCAGAGTATTGCCGAACAAGTGTTTATTCCGCTCACTGTTGGTGGTGGCATTCGCAAACCTGAAGATGTGCGAATAATGCTCAACGCAGGCGCGGATAAGGTTGCGGTAAATTCAGCTGCAATTTTTAATCCTGATTTAATTAATGAGCTCAGCGCAAAGTTTGGCTCTCAGTGTATTGTAATAGCCATTGATGCAAAACAAGTGTCGAATAATCCGCCAAAGTGGGAAATATTTACCCATGGCGGGCGTAAATCAACCGGCATAGATGCGGTTGAGTGGGCGGTAAAAATGACTGAGGGCGAGCACGGCGCTGGCGAGGTGTTATTAACCTCAATGGATTGTGATGGTGTTAAGACCGGTTTTGACTTGGCGTTAACCAGAGCCGTTTCTGATGCGGTTGATGTGCCAGTCATCGCCTCAGGTGGTGTGGGTAATTTAGAACATTTATCTGAGGGTGTTCTTAAAGGTGGTGCGGACGCAGTGCTAGCGGCCAGTATTTTCCATTTTGGCGAATATACGGTTAGCGAGGCAAAGATGGCCATGCAAAAAAACGGCATTGAAGTCAGATTGTAATATTGACAGAATTGATTTTTTAACAGCTTAAGCGTATCATTGCGCGCTTTGCAAAACAAGGTTTTTTATGAATTCTAAAAAAGAATTATGGGTATTGTTAGCTTCTTTTATCATCCCTATTGCACTTGGTACGGCATTTTTTTATTGGAACCCAACAGCGTTTACGGGAACGACCGTTAATTACGGAAAATTTGTTAACCCGATTATTACTACCGAAAAACAAGATGTGGTTTTTACTAAGAACACACCGGGTGGTTTGCAAGGCTTGTGGACATTGGCGTACATCACTAATCAATGCGACACTGCTTGTACACAAACACTTAAAGACATGAAAACCATCCGCATTCTGATGAATGAAAACATGCGTCGTGTTCAAAGATTGCTGCTGATTAATGGTTCGACTGATTTACAAGAGTACGGCGTGTTAATTGCCAATCCGAGCGAAACACTCAATCAACAATTAAAACAGTTTCCTAACAACACACTATTTTTGATTGACCCGTTGGGCAATGTGATGTTGCACTATGAGCCACAAGGTTTAGAGATTAAGCGCGTAATTAAAGACTTGAAGCGCTTGTTTAAGTATTCACGTATCGGTTAAGCGGAGATTGTTATGCCATCATTAAGTGACTTACTTGGCCTATGTAAACTTAAAGTTGTTTCTTTAATTTTACTAACAGCTGTGGTTGGTATGTTTTTAGCGGTGCCTGCGCCGTATTTACCAGATGCTTTATTGGTGCTCAGCGCCTCAATAGGTATCTCTATGGCTGCTGCTTCGGCGGCGGTGTTTAACCATGTAGTTGATGAGCAAATCGATACTCAGATGTCTCGCACTGATCAACGCCCCTTGCCACAAGGCAAGGTGAGCCGCAACCAAGCGTTGGTTTGGGGGGTGTTTTTAGGTGTGGTTGGTTTGGGTGTTTTACAGTTGTTTGTTAATACCATTACCATGGTGCTTACGTTTATTTCACTGATTGGTTATGCGGTTGTCTATACCATGTATCTCAAGCGCGCCACACCACAAAATATTGTGATTGGTGGTGCTGCCGGCGCTGCTCCGCCGGTATTGGGCTGGACGGCAATTTCGGGTACGCAAGGTATTGAGTACGCACTATTACTGTTTTTAATTGTATTTATTTGGACACCACCCCATTTTTGGGCGCTGGCAATTTACCGTGTGGAAGAGTATAAAAAAGTTGATGTGCCAATGCTACCAGTAACGCATGGCCTAGCTTACACGCGTACGCAAATTTTGCTTTATACGGTTCTGTTATTATTGGTGACATTATTGCCCTATTTATCAGGCATGTCTGGGCTTATTTATCTGATTTCTGCTGTGGTATTGGGGTTGATATTCTTAATGTATGCAATCAAAATTTACAAAAATCCTGATGATAATAAAATTGCTTGGACAACATTCATGTTTTCCGTTAACTATTTAATGTTATTATTTATTGCATTGTTGGTTGACCATTACTGGTTAATTACGTTATAAGTAAAACAAAGGAGTTGTTATGAAAGGATTGGGGCAAGTATTTAAAGCAGTCACCTCGGCAATGATTGGTGTGGGTAAAAAAGAAGATCTGATTAAAGACTTTGAACGCACTGAAAAACAAGGCCCTTGGCCTTACATTATTGTTGGTTTAATAATGACAGTGGTCTTTATTATGTTGGTGATTGCTGTTGTTAAATTTGCCTTGTCTTAATCTAGTGTTTCAATAATTAAATCCAACGCTTTCGCCATCTTTGGTGCACGATGCGGATTGGTCAATAGTCCAGTTAACTCAAGGTTAGGATTTAATAACAAATAACTGGCTGTGTGGTTAATCAGATAGTTGTTGTTCACCTTCATTGGTTTTTTCATCTTCGTGCTTTTATGTTTGCTATGATCTTTTGTTAAAGCCCTTTGTTTGGTTTTTTCCACTTCGTGGTAGACGCCTAAGGCTTTTGTCATACTAGCCAGTACCTCGTCTTCAGCGCTTAGACCAATAAAGTTAGTATTAAATCGTTTGGTGAATGCGTCTAAATTGCCCACATCCCGTTTTGGATCAACAGAGATAAAGACCACTTGCAATTTGTCTGAGTGTTTCATTAGACCTAGTGTTTGGCTGAGTGTCGCCAAATCAGTTGGACATACGTCTGGGCATGAAGCATAGCCAAAATATAAGATCGACCACTTGTCTTTCGCTACATCAGATAACAGGACGATATTTCGGCCGTCATCAATCAGTGGGAACTTGTTGTGTAAAGATTTTGGGTTGGAGTATAAAGAAGCAGTCGGATTGACTTGCTTGGATAACTCCTTAATTTGATTTGCATTAGGAACGAGTAAAAAATAAGCCAAAGCCACGATTGCCACACCTACCCAAACAATCGAATTCCTGGTTTTTTTTATTTGCACACATCTTCCTTTGCCCGTATAGGCTTCAAATTGTTCGTCATCACATGGGTGATCTGTTTCAATAAAATTTTTCACTATTCTCCCCTTTGGCTTTATTATTTTTTTGCTTATGCGGGTACTTTAAACATCTTATGCACCAAAGCAACAAGACTGAGTAATAACAACAAGGCAACTGCATTATGTAAAACCGCGACAATCATTGGAATTGACAGTAGTACATTTAAAATACCCAGTGTTATTTGCACAATCAACAAACCGCCAATTAATAATAAGTTTGATTTTAAATGCGTGTAACCCCTGAGTAAATATATAAGTGCAGCAATTAAAAGCGTGGTGACTAGTGCACCAATACGATGCATCATTTGAATGCCTGCACGCGCTGGGTTTTCTAATACACCATATTCGTAGTCTACACCCAATGGCCCCCAATACAGCGCTTGTACAAAATCCATGGTTGGCCACCAAGATCCTAAACAAGTCGGAAACTCTTCGCCACAAGACAAGGCTGCATAGTTGGTGGAAGTCCACCCACCTAAAACAATTTGAAAACTTAATACGGCTAAAGTTATTAACACTAATGACTTGTGTCTTTTTAAAACGTGCCGATAAGTAATCGACGGCCTGCCCTGATTCAGTAACAACCAAGCGAGTAAGACGGTGGTCATAAAGCCACCAACAAGGTGAGTGGTGACAATACCGGGGTGCACCAATAGTGTGACTGTCCACATGCCAAACGCACCTTGTAACATCACAAATAATGCCGTAAAGCTCGGCAAGGTCATTGGTTGATGGTATTTTGGTTTACCTCTTAAGACTAAAACGAATAAGATTAAAATCACCAGACCAAGGGTCGAAGCGGCATAACGATGCACCATTTCTTTCCAGCCTTTGGCGGCTTCTAATGGACGCTCATAACCTTCGATTTTAGTGCCGTCTGCCACATCTGGCACGGTAAGCTGCCCGTAACAGCCCGGCCAATCAGGGCAACCCAAACCCGCATCGCCTAGTCGAGTATAAGCACCTAAAATCACCACAATAAGTGCTAATACAATAGAGATTTGTAGTAATCTTTTAAACATATGGTTGCGAAATTTTGTACTAAATATTAGCTGTATTTTAATGGTTAAACTGTTTTATGCAAAGGGCTATCATAAAAAAGCCCTTTGCATAAAAATGCAAAGGGCTTTAGAGGGATAAATTAAGTCGATATTATTTTAATTCGCCAATCATGCTTTCATAGGCATGCCAAGTGGCGTGGGCCAAGACTGGAATAACAAAGACCAGTCCAATAAAGTAAAGATTAGCAGTTAATACCAAAGCACCTAAAACAATAATACCAACCATTGGCACCCAAATAAGCATAATCACTAAGTTTGCCATGGCGGCTTTCAAGCTAGTAACCACGGCTGTGAATGGGTCACAATCTTTATCTAATACCATTGGGAAAGAAAACCAGCTGATCATAAATGAAGTTAAACCAACCACCGCCGTAAAAATAGCATAAGTCACCACAAAGCCGGTATTCGCACCACTGGTAATATCTGCTAGAATTGCTTGGATAACAGTTTGATTTTCACTCACAATATTTAAGGAGCCGGTATTAAAGACCGCATAAATCAGTGGTGAAAACATCATCCAAGCAATCGCAAGTACCACCAAGATAACCGACAAGAAAATACTCGGGCAAGAACCATTGGTCTTAAATGCTGCACCGAATACCGTGCTAATACTCGGATTCTCACCGGCAGCCAATCGTCTTGATGCGTCGTACAAGCTCATCGCAGAGATTGGGCCTAATAATAAGATGATGACTGCTAATAAAGGTGCAGCTACATCACCCAGTGTTTCAGAAGTGCTTAGATAGTGCCACGCACCGTAAGAAACAACAGTAAATAGAATGCCATAAAAAACAGCTAAGAGTGGCATGGCTAAAAAATCACTAACCCCTTGCTTTAACCAAGTAAAGGGAGCACTCATACTAACTTTTTTGAGTTCGGCGGTTTTGCCAAGGGTTTCCTGCATTCTTGCAGTTTTCGGTATTGCCATTTTTATAATCTCCTCACGAATTCTATTGTTAATTAATTATGCATTAAATCAGACCTTTATAAAGTTGTCAAGAAGATGTCACAATAATCTATTTTTTCCAAAATGAAATTGATTTA
>JAPYQD010000160.1 GCA_029937335.1 Gammaproteobacteria bacterium | reverse complement strand
TAGTTGAAGCTGGTCATCAGGTGATTGTTGAAACACTTGCAGGCGATGCCATTGGATTTAGCGATCAAAATTATCAAACAGCAGGTGCAAACATTGTGAATTCAGCTAAATCTGTCTTTGATCAGGCTGAAATGATTATTAAGGTCAAAGAGCCACAGCCAAACGAATGTAAGCTATTAAATAAAAACCAAATACTTTTTACCTATTTGCATTTAGCTGCTGACCCAAAACAAACTGAGCTACTACTAGAATCAGGTGCAACGTGCATTGCTTACGAAACCATTACAGATAATAATAACCGTTTACCACTTTTACAACCGATGAGTGAAATTGCCGGCCGAATGTCGATTCAATCTGGCGCCCACCATCTGGAAAAAACCCAGGGTGGATCTGGGGTGTTACTCAGTGGTGCTACCGGAGTAGAATCAGCTCAAGTATTGGTGCTTGGTGGTGGTGTCGTGGGTATGAATGCCGCTAAAGTGGCTTTAGGCATGGGTGCCAATGTCACTATCCTTAATCGTTCACTTTCAAAACGGCTAATAGATTTTCAACAACACGCCTCACAACTGTCTATTGACTTATCCAGTCAATCTAATATTGAACAACAGTTGGAAACTGCTGACTTGGTGATTGGTGCGGCACTTGTTGCGGGCGCTTCAGCACCAAAGCTGATTACTCGAGACATGCTCAAGTTAATAAAAAAAGGCTCAGTTTTGGTTGATGTATCGATCGATCAAGGTGGTTGTTTTGAAACTTCGAAAGTCACCACGCATGATAAGCCGACCTATGTGGTTGATGACATTATTCATTATTGTGTTGGTAATATGCCTGGTGCAGTTGCACAGACTGCGACTTTAGCACTGACTAACGCAACGCTGCCTTATATTCTAGATATCGCCAATAAAGACTACCAACAAGCCATGTTGGATAATCAAAATTTAATGAATGGGCTGAACATCTATCAAGGAAGGATTGCGCATCAAGCAGTCGCTAAGAGCCTAAATTATCAACATAGCCCAGTTAGCTTCTAAACCCCATATTGATCTCTATAAGCTTCGATGCGTTCAATCAGCGCCTGATCGCTGCCTTGTTTTAAATAATCGATTAGATGTGATAAATTAATAATACTCAGTACAGTAATGCCGAAATTCTCTTCCACTTCTTGAATGGCTGACTTATCACCTTTACCTTTTTCTTGACGGTCAACGGCAACAATCACGCCCTTGGCTGTCGCACCATTCGCAGCAATAATATCCATCGCTTCACGAATTGCAGTACCGGCAGTGATGACATCATCAATAATTAAAATATCGCCTTCTAATGCATGACCAACAATATCGCCGCCTTCGCCGTGTGTCTTGGCCTCTTTGCGGTTGAAACTATACGGTACATTTTTCCCAAATGAATCATTTAACGCCATCGCACAAGCGGTTGCTAATGGTATGCCTTTATAGGCCGGGCCAAATAGCACATCAAAGTCAAGTCCGCTCTCAGTAATGGTTTGCGCATAAAACTTACCTAATTTTGAGAGATGCTCGCCAGTATTAAACGAGCCTGCGTTAAAGAAATAAGGACTAACACGGCCAGATTTAAGCGTGAATTCGCCAAATTTTAGTGCGCCAATTTCTAACATAAAATCCACAAAGTCTTTTTGATACTGCTGCATACAATCCTCTTAAATCATTAAAATATTTCCAATGAAGAGAATTATAACGGCTAACGTCAATGGAATTCGTGCAGCTGAGCGAAAAGGTTTTTTTGAGTGGATGAAAACTCAAAATGCAGATGTCGTTTGTGTGCAAGAAATCAAAGCGCAAGAAGATCAGCTCGATGATAAGTTCTATCCAAAAGGCATACACAC
>JAPYQD010000159.1 GCA_029937335.1 Gammaproteobacteria bacterium | reverse complement strand
TTTTATATGAATTTACTAAAGTATGCTATGTACTAAATCCCAGAGAATATGATAGGTAGTTAAATGAGACTCTTGCACTCGATGAATACTATCTGTCTCAACAGTCAGACAAAGATCAACCGATCCACATTTAGCCATTTCACCGCCAGTTTGACCAGAAAATCCGATTGTATACATCCCCATTTCCTTAGCCTGAGCAAAAGCTTGAATTAAGTTTGTGGAATTACCACTAGTAGAAAAGCCAATTAGTACATCATTCTTTCTCGCTAAACAGATCAGTTGGCGAACGAAAACATGCTCATTACCAACATCATTAGCAACTGCGGTCATGGTGGCAATATCAGCACTTAAGTTAGTTGCTCCTAAAGCTTTTCTGCCAGTCGTTACTGGATGCATAAATTCAGTGGTAATATGTGCTGCATCACAAGATGAACCGCCATTACCCATTGCAAACATATGTCCGTCTTGCTGATAGCACTTAGCAATTATTTGTGCGGCTTGAATAATTTTATCAGCATTATTTTGAAAGAAAACTTGCTTAGCCTTAACGCTATCTTCAGCTTTTCTCCTAACCGAGTTTAATAAATCTGGATTAGAGCTCTTATCTTTATCTAAAAACGGATACAAACCCGATAATGTTTTTTCATTTGCCATATTTTTTTTCTCTTGCAGCACAGATTGCAGCCTGCCCTAAACTAATTCCACCATCACCTAAGGGTATCTGTGATGGTGTTAATAATATTATATGATTAATCTCATTAAATAAACCACGTACTAACTCTAATAATAATTGATTGTTAAATACACCTCCAGACAATACAACAGTATCGAATGAGTGTTGTTTATGTAATTGCAATACAGATTCAACTAATAGTTTACTTAGAGATAGGTGAAATTTATATGCAATATCTTCACGATTCTTGTTGTTATGAATATCTTCTAACAGCACAGTCCACATCTTGATAGTATCAATCTGGTAACACCCATCAACTTGTTTTAATTCTAACTCATAACTAGACTGGTGTTCAGGATGAGTACAATCCTTGGCCAAATTCTCTAACTCGATTGCTGCTTGTGCTTCGTAACTAATTCTATCTGTGCAAATGCCTAGCATATAGGCTAGAGCATCAAACAAACGACCAACTGAAGAAGTGTAATTAAGCGGCATATTACTATCTAATAATGCATCAAATAATTCAACCGGCTTGTCTAAGAAGTGGCCATCCACAGGTAATTTGTGTTGTTTAAAATAAGCATAAGCCATACGCCATGGTTCGTTCGCAGCTTTATCCCCTCCCAATAAAGGGATATATTCAAAATGCGCCAGTCTATTAAATCCAAAATAATCTGCTAATAAGAATTCTCCGCCCCACAAACAATGGTCGGCTCCTAGCCCAATACCATCCCAAACAACACCTAATACCTTGTCACTATCTACTGCTCTACCCTGTTCAAATAAACATGCAGCTATGTGTGCATGATGATGCTGAACTTCAGTTAACTTAATGCTATTAGTTTGTGCATAGTTATCAACATATTTAGAAGACAAGTAATCTGGGTGTAAATCACAAGTCAAATGCTTAATATTTGTATCGTACAATTGTTGATATAAACTAATATTATCTTGAAAGTCTTGATAACTTTCTAGGGTTTTCAGATCGCCAATGTGTTGTGAGATAATAGCTTGTGACTCAGTTAACAGACAAAATGTATTTTTTAATTCTGCGCCCACTGCCAGAATCCCTGCATAACCTTCAAACCCCTTAGGCAGTGGCAATGAAGTTGGCGCGTAGCCCCTCGCTCTTCGTATAACTCTAATATCTCCAGCAGCAAACTTCACCACTGAATCATCAACACGATTAACAATATCACGAT
>JAPYQD010000158.1 GCA_029937335.1 Gammaproteobacteria bacterium | reverse complement strand
CCTTGTCAGTTTCAAGACCTCTTAATGCTTTTTGTAAAGACTCCTGGAAAGTTGAGCCCATGGCCATCACTTCGCCCACTGATTTCATTTGCGTGGTTAGACGATCATCCGCTTTGGGGAATTTCTCAAAGGCAAATCTTGGAATTTTGGTAACAACGTAATCAATACTTGGCTCAAATGACGCCGGGGTTTTACCGCCGGTAATATCATTGTCAAGCTCATCTAAAGTATAGCCAATTGCTAATTTAGCCGCCACTCTTGCAATCGGGAAGCCCGTTGCTTTAGAAGCCAAAGCTGATGAACGAGAAACACGAGGATTCATTTCAATAATGGTTAATCGTCCATTTTCAGGATTGACTGCAAATTGCACATTAGAGCCACCCGTATCAACACCAATCTCGCGCAACACGGCCAAAGACGCATTACGCATCACTTGGTATTCTTTATCGGTTAGTGTCTGTGCAGGTGCAACCGTAATCGAGTCACCCGTGTGAATACCCATTGGGTCAAAGTTTTCAATCGAACAAATAATAATACAATTGTCTTTGGTGTCGCGCACCACTTCCATTTCAAACTCTTTCCAGCCTAAGATTGACTCCTCGACTAAAAGCTCATTGGTGGGTGAAAGATCTAAGCCGCGCTCACAGATTTCAACAAATTCTTCTTTATTAAAAGCAATACCACCGCCAGAACCACCCATGGTAAATGAGGGGCGAATAACGGTAGGATAGCCAACCGTTTCCTGAATAACAAAGGCCTCTTCTAGTGTATGGGCAACAGCCGCTTTTGGCATATCAAGGCCGATTTTAAGCATGGCTTCACGGAATAAATCACGGTCTTCAGCTTTATCAATAGCTTCTTTTTTAGCGCCAATCATCTCTACACCGTGCTTTTTTAACACACCATGACGCTCTAAATCAAGTGCACAATTAAGCGCTGTTTGGCCACCCATGGTCGGTAGTAATGCATCGGGTTTTTCAACTTCAATAATTTTTTCAACGGTGCGCCATTCAATCGGCTCAATGTAGGTTGCATCTGCCATTTGAGGATCAGTCATGATCGTAGCAGGGTTAGAATTTACCAAAATCACACGGTAACCTTCTTCGCGCAAAGCTTTACAAGCTTGTGCCCCAGAATAATCAAACTCACAGGCTTGGCCGATTACAATCGGGCCAGCGCCAATGATTAATATACTTTTAAGGTCTTGTCTTTTTGGCATTTTCTTCTAATTCTAAGTTACTCTAAAAATCGTCAAACTCATCTTCTTCAACAGGCAAGCTACCATCGAATACATCGAACTTTCTCTTTTGTAAATAAGAAGAACGCATCATTGTGTATGGGTCATCTGATTGATCTAGCATATCTGTTGCTGGTAGCAATTCAACACGCTTGTCAACAATATTCATCGCACTGGCACTGATAAAACCAATGTCATCCATTTCATTAATCATATTGGCAGGTGAGGTTACATCAACAAATAAACCTGCACCATCTCTCACGGTTGATGGGCCTAATAATGGCAACACCACATAAGGGCCTTGTTCTACACCCCATACACCCATTGTTTGACCAAAATCTTCGTCGTCTGTTGTGAGACCCATATCAGAAGCCACATCAAACAAACCACCAAGGCCAATGGTAGAATTTACTAAAATTCGACCTAATGTTTCAGCACTTTCTAGCGGCTTAAATTGTAAGATCTGATTGGCTAAAGTAGAGACATCACGCAAATTGCCAAAAAAATCACTCACTCTATCTTGTGCAACCTCGGGCACATGATCTTTATACGCTCTTGATGCTGGCTCGAGAAAATTATCATCAGCAGTTTCGTTGAATTCATAAACTATTCTGTTGATATCCTCAAACGGATCAACATCTTCTTCAGCAAACGCCAACGTG